>DIMZ01000129.1:0-1353 GCA_002425825.1 Cloacimonetes bacterium UBA5553
CGGACTGGTCATTCGCTTCCGGTTGCTCTCCACCCCACCTCACGATGACGCAGTTACCTTCAGCTACAGAGCTTGACGATACTCTGAACAGGACTTTCACCTGACTGATATACAACGCTCACAGGCGCACTAACGTAGCATTCCAATGCTACGATAACAGGACAAAAAGGTTGCATAACTTCGGAGCTATGGAAACCTCCGATACGAATGCAAAGTCTAACTTGCCACTTCATCAACTCATCAATATCTGGCTTGGCGGCGAAGCGCAAAAATCAATAGGGTGTTTTTGGCAGATTATCGGGCTAACCGGAAATGCCATCCAGAGTCTTTATTAAGATTTTCCTTGACGTTAAAGTTAACTATTAAACCGTGATAACAAAGCGTAACTAATACAAACTAAAGGAGATTCATTAATGAAACGCAAAGTCATCATTATGGGTGCTGCCGGAAGAGACTTCCACAACTTCAACGTCTTTTTCCGCGACAACAAGGATTATGAAGTAGTAGCCTTCACCGCTACTCAGATTCCCGGTATCGACGACAAGAAGTATCCTGCTGCATTGGCAGGAAGTTTATACCCCAAGGGTATTGAAATCCATCCTGAAAGCGAAATTAAAGCTTTGATAGAGAAGAATAACGTTGATCTCGTGGTATTTGCCTACAGCGATCAACCCCACGAAGTGGTTATGAACAAGGCTGCCCTTGTAAATGCCGTTGGCGCAGATTTTATGCTGATGGGTGCCAAAAACACCACCATCAAAACCAAGAAGCCTCTGGTTAGCATTTGCGCAGTTCGCACCGGTTCTGGAAAGAGCCAAACTACCCGTGCGGTGGTGAAAGCCCTGAAAGCCAAAGGCCTGAAGGTTGTGTCCATTCGTCACCCTATGCCTTATGGCGACCTCGTTAAGCAAAAAGTTCAGCGTTTTGCCGAACTTGCCGACCTCAAGAAACACAAATGCACCATCGAAGAAATGGAAGAATACGAGCCGCACATCATGATGGGCAGCGTTATCTATGCCGGTGTGGATTATGAAGCCATTATCCGCGAAGCAGAGAAAGAAGCTGACGTAATAATCTGGGATGGCGGAAATAACGATATTCCTTTCTACTGCTCAGATCAGCATGTTAAGATAGTTGTGGTAGATCCTCATCGCCCCGGCGACGAGATTTCTTACTACCCCGGCGAAACCAATGTGCACATGGCAGACGTGATAGTTATCAACAAAATCGACAGTGCCGATTTGGATGACATCAATGAAGTTCGTGCCAATGTCCGCGCTATCAATCCCAAAGCCACCATCATCGAAGCAGCTTCACCCTTGTTCGTGGATCATCCCGAAATGATTCTTGGCA
>DIMZ01000129.1:1400-3335 GCA_002425825.1 Cloacimonetes bacterium UBA5553
ACGTGTTGGTAGTGGAAGATGGCCCAACCCTTACCCACGGCGAAATGACCTACGGTGCCGGCGTTGTGGCAGCCGAGAAATTTGGCTGTGCCGACCTGGTTGACCCTCGTCCATGGGCTATTGGCGAGATGAAGGAAACCTTCGAAAACTATCCTGAAATTGGCGTGTTGCTACCTGCCATGGGCTATAGCGCACAGCAGATTAAGGATATGGAAAAGACCATTAACAGCACCGNNCGCCACTCCTATCGACCTTCGCCGCATTATTAAGATTAAGCAGCCTGCTTGCCAGGTGCAATATGAACTCCAAGAGATTGGCGTTCCCACCATCGCCGATGTCCTGAAGGACTTTGGTAAAAAGAAAAAGAAATAATGTCATATAGGGAGGTGGGATAATTTTCCGCCTCCCAATCCATTTTCGGTAATAAAGTTAAATTCCCTCTATTTGAGGGGATTTAACTTTAGTGCTCTATGCAAGAAAAATAAGAAAATACGAGGATATAGTAATGAAAAAGACAGCAGTTCTTGCCCTTGGCGGCAACGCGATTATTAAGGCAGGCGAAAAAGGCACCATCAGCCAGCAATTTGCCAATACCCGTGAATCCCTGGGTGGCATCGTAGAGCTGATAAAGCGCGGATATCACCTTAGTATTACTCATGGCAACGGCCCGCAGGTTGGCAATATGCTACGTCAACAGGAAGCTGGCGAGAAAGAAGGCATAGCTGCCCTTCCGCTTGGCGTGCTTAATGCTGCCACCGAAGGCACGATGGGCTATATGATAGAGCAAAGCCTGCAAAATAAGCTGCTTGCCAGCGGAATAAATAAGCAGGTTATTACCATCGTATCGCAGGTTGTGGTGGATAAAAACGATCCCAGCATGCTGAATCCTACTAAGTTTGTGGGCAGCACCTATTATAGCGAAAGCCAGGCAGAAGAGCTGAAGAATGAGCTGGGCTGGACACTGAAAGAAGATAGCGGAAAAGGCTATCGCCGTGTAGTGCCATCACCTATGCCGCAAAAGATTGTGCCCGCAGAAACCATTAAAGAGCTGGTGGATAGAGGCGAGATTGTTATCGCAGTTGGCGGTGGCGGAATACCCGTTTATGTGCAGGAAGATGGCAGCTACGAAGGCGTGGACGCTGTAATAGACAAGGACTTTGCCTCTGCGCTGTTGGCTCTGAATGTGAATGCGGATTTATTCGTTATCTTAACCGGAGTGGACAAAGTGTCGATTAACTATGGCAAAGAAAATCAGGAAGATTTGGATGTTCTATGCCTTGCCGATGCCAGAAAACACTATGCCGATAAGCAGTTCCCCGCAGGTAGCATGGGACCAAAGATACTTGCCGCGATAGACTTCCTGGAGCGTGGCGGTTCGGAAGTGCTGATTACCTCTATTGAAAAGATTGTGGATGCCTTCGAAGGCAAAACCGGTACCAGAATAGTAAAGTAACTGTATTCGCTACATATATAAATAAAGCCCCTGTATCTCAGGGGCTTTTTTTTGTTTCCGAGTAAAGATTTGCTTTGTAGTGCAAGTAAACAGTAGGGAAGACCCAATAAAACAAGCTCTGAGCACAACTTTGTAATTTACTTCTTTACACGATACCTGTATTTTGGCAAACTGACCCCAAGCTGAATCGATCAGAATGCTGTAAGGGTACCAAGACTATATTGTTAGCGGAGGTANNNAGGTATATAATGATTTATCTAGCAAAATCGGACATCATCAGTTTTGAAGGTGATGCAATTGTAAATGCGGCAAATTCATCCCTGCTGGGTGGTGGGGGAGTAGACGGAGCAATTCACAGAGCAGCGGGAAGGGCTTTATACGATGAGTGTAAGCAACTGGGCGGTTGCCAGCCCGGTGATGCCAAAGTTACCAGTGGATATAAGCTAAATGCCAGGTATGTAATTCATTCTGTTGGCCCGATA
>DIMZ01000183.1 GCA_002425825.1 Cloacimonetes bacterium UBA5553
ATGGGTACATCATGCTACTGCGTTGCTTGCTATACAAGCCTTCCAGCAGGTGGCTAAGCGCATCTAATGCTGTGTGTAAGGTAACTTCAGTGGATAGGCTATGGGTGTATCGTGCATCAACAATGGATAGCCTGGGGAAAGCCAGAGGATGACCAAAGCCTGCCTTCTTCCTGGTAGTTGGATCGGTTAGCACACTGTATTGCGTGGCTTCTGTTCCGGTTCCCGCTGTTGTAGGTATTGCCACAATAGGGTAGGCAGTGCTGAACTTTTCGGTGGCATAAAGCTCGCTTTCGCTCAGCTTGTTAGCCGCAGCCAGTGAGATAGCCTTTGCCGCGTCGATAGGACTGCCCCCGCCAACGCCAATCACGAAGTCCGCACTTTGTTCCAACATCAGCTTGCTGCCCTTTATAACTTCCTGCACAGTGGGATTCTCGGTAATATGGTCAAAGATGTAATAACCAATGTTAAGCTTATCTAAAGTATAGATTAACTCATCCAAAGCCCCGCTAAGCCTGGCACTGCTTTTTCCACTTACAATAAAAGCTCTGCTGCCTAATGTGGCAAGCGACGGCTCTGCCTTTTCCATGGCTTGTTCACAAATAATGATGCGAGTAGGACAGTAAAACATCCCCAATCTCCTTGAAGCTAATGGAATCACTACCTATGCTCAGGCATTAGATTGTCAAGGGATTTGAGGGGTTCATGCTAAAGTGATGATTAAAACCTCTCTAAGCACAGTGGCTTCTGTTGGTAATAGAAAGCTCTGTCTATCTCAGGCAGCAGGTTCTCTTTCGAGCAATTTAGCAAGCCGTATTGATGCAAGGTGCTAAAGTCCACAGCATTCATCATCCACGCTGAGTACTCTGCCACGCCCATGCTAAGCTGCAAATCGTGCTTTGCTCCTTTTGCCATAGATGCCTTGCCTGCAATCCACTGCACTGTAAACTCATTGGCTTTCCCAGTTATAAAATCGTCCTTCAGGCAAAATCTGATGCGCATTCCATCAAGCATGGAGGGGCGTTCTAGAAGCAATTGGGCATGATTAAGGCTGCGATACATAATGCCCATACCGGTATCATATACATGATGATAACCCGGCTCACGCAGTTGCCTGTTGTCCAGATTACGAATGTCGCCAAAGCTGTAGAACAAATCCGGATACAGGGTGGAAAACTCCATGCGGCTTACCTGATCAGCTTGGCTATTCAGGAAGTTCAATGCTGCTTTCAGCCCGTTTGGACAGGTGAAAAGCAGCTCCAGCATCATGTGAGTAGCCTGATTCGTGCTGTCATCGGCTTTTAAACGGAAGCTAAGCATCGACAAAAGCTGTCCCTGCTCCTTGTAGCCAACAAAGTAGGTTCCCTGCGACTTTAGCATAGCCTCTATGTCTTTCTCTCGCTTGCGTATCATGCCATGATGCTTGTTATACAAAGCATTGTAAAAGGCAATAACGTCGTCTTTATCTGCCTCGCCGAGGTATTGCATTGGGAAAGCATCGCTGAATCTTGGCAACCTGTCCGGGCTGCTTACATACTTGTAGCATTTTGTGCCGAAGCCAAAGCCCATCTTTTTGTAGAAATCCGGTCTGAATGAATAAAGCATGGCCATGGGATATTGCTGTTTGATGGAGTGTTCCAAGTACCAATGCAGCATTTCTTTGCATACCTTCTGCTTCTTATGAAGAAACTCCACAGCTACAAAGCCAATCCCTTTCGCTTTGATGTCTTTACCATAGTAATTCATGCAGAAATCGAACAACAGCATCGAGCCCAGATGAGTATTATCCTCAAATAGCCCAAACCACTCACGCCCATCACTATTGAAGTCTTGTTGCAGCTTTGCATCCAGCTCCGCAATCTGCTGCTCGGTATTTACTTGCATCATTGGGTATGCTTTGGCTGCAATACGAAGTGCACTTGTTAACTGGTCTTTAGTTAGCTTCTTTATTTTACGCACGATTCACTCCTGTGCAGAATATGCAGCCTACTTGTGCAACGCCCCCCCTTAGCTATGGAATAATAGTGAAGTGCCTTAGACCAGATGCTGAATTTTTATTAACCTGGGCCTCCGCCACCATTGCCACCACCATTGCCGCCACCATTACCTCCGCCATTGCCGCCACCGTTTCCGCCACCATTGCCGCCGTCGTTTCCGCCAGCATTACCACCGGCATTCCCGCCATTACCTACTCCTATGGAATGCCCCCTGCCGTTTTTAAAGACTTTCGACCCCTTAATCTCGAATGATCCTTCGTTGCTATCAATGTTCACGGTGTTTACTATGTGAGGAAACTTGCCCTTAAACGATACCAAGCCCAAAGCTTCAATCTCAATATCTGCTTCATTAAAGCTGTTCAAATGGAATTCTCCATTCTCAGATACATAGATATAGTCTATTTGAATTATCTTGGATGAGGGAAACACCTCGCTGAATCCAAGATATGCTGCAAGACCCTGCATGTCCGCATTCCACATGTCACCACCTGCCCCGCCCATGGATGGGGGCAAACTCCAGTATTCAACGGCTTTTGCTCTTAGAGTTGCCAATTCTACCATTATTGCCTGGCGATTGGCATTATATGCCTGATAATTAAACATATAAATTCCAACTGCTATTGCAATGCCAATTAGCAGTACAGCAAGCGCAATCAAGAGTAACTGCTGTGTTCCCATAACACCTCTTTATGATGATTTGCTACTACGTAAACAACCATATAGATACTAGTTAGAATTACTAAGACAACATAAGAACCTATACGTGCAGTACCGTATCGCACGACATAATGCTGTCAAGCACAAAAAGTGCGTGCTATTCGCATTTGTGGAAGTATCTCAACAATTATTCCGATCTACATCAACTAATCGCACTGATGTATTTGTGATATCCTTCGGCACAGCATTTGCTTGACAGTAATATCAATAATCCAGTTTCTGGGCACAGATAGATTCAGAAGTAACTTTATACTCCAAACAAGGAAGATTATGATACGCTTTCTGCTTAGTATTATGGCAGTTACCCTTACTTTCGGTTGGTGGGCAGTTCCG
>DIMZ01000243.1 GCA_002425825.1 Cloacimonetes bacterium UBA5553
ATTAGGGAATGATTAGGGAATCATTAGAGATGTGATTAGGGATAATAGGGGTATTCGAGGTCGAGAAGTCGAGAAGTCGAGAAGTCGAGTGGAAATGGGTGGTGGAAACGGGGTAAACGATGGAAAAGGGGGATATGTTAAGATTGCTTTACTTGACACAAATCGCACCTGTATGAAATTGTCTCCAAAATCGAAAACAATTGAGGTATGCAATGAAGTTATTCCTTGCTGTCTGTGTTGTTCTGCTAACTATTCTACCGCTTTCCTCTGCTACAATTAGTGGCTTTGTTACTCGTGCTGATAGCGCAGAACCGTTGCAATACGTAAACGTTCGCATTGCCGAAACTAAAGTAGGCATGCAGACCAACAAAAAAGGATATTATGTGCTGAACATCCAGGAGGTGGGGGATTACACCCTGGAATTCACAATGATATCGTATCAAACTCTGTCGCATCGGTTTAGTATAACCGATGTAAATCAGAACATAAGTTTTAATGCCGCCATGGATAAAAGTGCCATAGAAATGAGTACGGTGACGGTAACGGGTAAAAGCGAAGATGAAGGCCCAAGCATTCGAAACAGTTTGATCCGCAGAAATACTGAAGAAATTCAAAGCGTTGTATCCCCCATTGAAGCAGATGTATTTAGGGCAGTGCTTACGCTGCCGGGAGTAGCTCCAATATCAGATTTCTCGTCGGGATTGTATGTCCGTGGGGGTTCACCCGATCAAAACCTGATTCTACTTGATGATATTGATGTATATAATCCGAATCACTTTGGTGGAGTGTTCAGCACCTTTAATAGCGATGCCGTAGAAAGCATTGAGCTAATAAAGGGTGGTTATCCGGCTAAGTATGGTGGCAGACTGTCCAGCGTGCTGGATGTTATGAACCGCCAGGGTAATCGTAACTATCACCAGGGTACAGCCAGATTATCGGCTATATCCAGCAGTGCTACTTTGGAAGGGCCTATCAGTATAGGTAATCAGCATGGCTCATACATGGGCTCATTCAGGCGTACCTATCTGGAGCTGGTGCAAAAGATGATTGATGACCTGCCCGACTACTATTTCTATGATGGGCACTTCAAGGTGAACTGGGATGCCAGTCCCCGTGACAAGGTATCTGCCAGTACNNAGCTTGCTTTCGATTTTGGAGCAACTCTGAATCTTGATTGGGGTAATAAAACCTTCACCACCCAGTGGGTACATATATTCAATCCCAAGCTGTTCTCCCAGTTTGTGTTTGCCGGAAGTGAGTTTACCAGCAACTTCTCACAGGTAGCGGAGAGTGGGGAGATTAATTTTGAGCGCATTAATGGCATTCATGATCTAACATGTAAGGCAAATATGAGCTATAAACCCGTTAACAATCATCAGATTGATTTTGGGGCAGAAGTGAAGGGAAACCGCACTTGGTTAAAAGCAAACACGTCGTATCAGTATGACCCGAATAACCTGCCTGATGTGAATGTAAGCAGTGTAACAGCATCTGCCTATGTGCAGGATGTGTGGGACATAAATCCGCTGTGGACGGTTCAGCCTGGCTTGCGCTTCTCGCTGTATCAAACAGTGAAGAAAAACCTTAGCCAGATACCCGATGCTACCTATGCAAATCTGGAACCGCGTATATCTTTACGCCGTAATCTGGACGTTGGCGAAAGCATTTATGCTAACTTTGGACTGTATAATCAGTACCTAACCCTTATGACCATGGAAATAAGCACACCTTTTGATGTATGGTTTCCGCTTGATGGTAGCTTAAACCCCGGTCAGTCATTACACTACACACTGGGTTATAAGCGTCAGCTTAGCTCCAGCTTTGCCTTCGATATAGAAGCCTATTACAAGACATACAAAAACCTGCTGGAATATAATGTTGCCACAGACTATAGCTGGAACAACCAGACTGGTACACTGTCCGATGTATTCCACAAGGGAACAGGCTTCACCTATGGCACCGATATAATGCTGCGAACAGACTGGAAGGGATGGGAAGGCTTTATTGGGCTAACCTTAAGCAAAACTCAACGCAAGATGGAGAACTTTAATATAGACCCCATCACGCTTCAGGGTGCGGCATACTATCCCAGATACGACCGTGACTATAGCCTGTCACTGGTGGAAACGTTTAATGTTACCCAAGCTACAGGCAGACAGGTTTTGGGTAGTGACTTTAAGATTGGGATAAACTTCACCTATAACAGTGGACAGCCCGGCACGAAACCTGAGCGCATCTACTTTGACGGCGAAAACTTTCAGCTAATATACAGCTATAAAGATCGTATTCGCTTGCCCGATTATATGCGTCTTGATCTTAGCACCAAGTATGAATGGGTTAAGCGTTGGGGTTCAATTGAGCCGTATTTCGAGGTTATCAACGTGCTAAACCGCAAGAATGTTGGCTCGCGTGAATATACTCTGCTGATGAATGACAGTGGGGGATTGGAACTAAAGAGCACCGATAGCACTCAATTTCCCCTATTACCCTTTGTAGGAGTGAACGTAAAATGGTAAGATATATTAAATACCTATTGCCGATTGTTCTGCTGCTGGTAGCATCATGCTCGAAGTTTACGGCACCGGAACGCTTTGAGGGTGATGTATATAGTTTAGCAGGCTTATTGATTGCCGGTGAAAGCATTAGTCTTCAGCATCCGGTATATATTACCCGTAGTGCTGCAATAGAGACATTTAACCCAAACAGCATATTCGTAGATAACGCTACGGTGGTAATCAAAGACATTACGCCTGGTATAGCCCAAACCCAATTCCCCTTAAGCTATGCCATGGGAATGTATATAGACCCGGCGGCGAACATTATTCAGGCAGAGCATACATATAAAATTGAGATTGAAATTCCCGGTACCCCACCAGTTATTATCAGCGCGCAAACTACTGTACCCAAACAGGGCATATTGGTGCCAGATTATCTGAATAATAACATACCAGGAGAAGGATATGGCTTCACGGAAGAACCCATGAATACCATGAAGTTCAGCGATGTGGACAGGAAGTATCCTTTGGCAATAAACACTGGAGATGCATCAGGTACATTTAACTTCATGGCAGAGATGTATTGCCTGGAAGATTTCAGCACCAGTTTGGAATTCACCACCCCCGTGTTTGGCTTTACCAATCCTGACGCAGCTATGGAAGATAGCTATAATGCCCCTGGTGAAAGTGTTAGGCGAATAAAGTTTATGGGTAGTTACCTGTCTCAGGCGCAGGATGGAGTGGCAGGCAACCATCTGGTAGTAAAGGATTATCGTCAAGCATTTGTGTTCTACGGTAGATATAGGGTAACCTTGTATCTGGCGGATGATAACTACTATCGCTACACCTATATGCCGGAAGGTTACTTCCATGGTGGCGTAAATGGTGGGCTTGGCTACTTCGGTAGTGCCAGCGGTGGAGTTATGTACACCAAGATAGTGAAGTAACTTTAGATTAGGCTTATGATTAGGCGTTAGTTAGCTAACGCCTTTTCTTTGCTTTTGGGATGCCGAGGCGTTTTATTTTCCTGCTGAATGTGCTTTCGGTCATGTTCATCAGCTTGGCTGCTTCGCTCTGTTTACCATTGCATTTCGACAGAGCATCCATAATCATATCTGCTTCAATCTGCTTTATGGTTTTACTGGTATCTAATATGGACTGAGGTCTTTGATTGCTAAAGGTGCTGATGTTATCCAGAATCTCTGCATCCCATACACTCTTGAAGTGCATTACAAACAAGCGTTCCACGTAGTTTTTCAGTTCTCGAACATTACCGGGAAAGCTGTGTCTGCTCATGCGATCTATGAAAGCCTGGCTGATGCGGGGGACAGGCTTTTTGGTTTCCTCGGCAAACCGCTTCACAAAGTAGTCTAACAGCACAGGCAAGTCGTCCATTCTATCGCAGAGGGCAGGAATATTTATCTCTATGGTATTTATTCTGTGGTACAAGTCTAGTCTGAAACGCTGTTCCAAAATCAATTTGTGAATGTTGTGATTTGTGGCAGCTATAATCTTGCAGTTTATACGTTCTTCTTTCCCTTTGCCAACCGGGATAATGGTTTTGGTGTCAATTGCCCTAAGCAGTTTGGCTTGAAACTCCATGGGCATCTCGGATATTTCGTCTAAGAACAAGGTGCCGTTATTTGCAAGCTGAAAAAAGCCCTGTTTATCTTGATTCGCTCCTGTGAACGAGCCCTTTATGTGTCCGAAGAACTCACTTTCGAACAGGTTTGGAGATATGGATGCGCAGTTTACGGTTACGTAAGCTTGATTGCTGCGGCTACTAAGAGCATGAATCATGCGTGCCACAATCTCTTTGCCTGTACCGCTTTCACCTTCAATAAACACGCATGTGTCGGGATACAACGCAGCAAGCTTGGCGCTTTCCACCACCTTGTGCGAAGCAGCAGACACGCCAATGAATGTATTGGGGATGTTTCGCACCAGCTGTTGCTCTGCAAGCATAAACTTCTTTTGCAAGCCTTGAGCATTATGGATTACAGTGTCTAATGCCTTGGCATAATGCACAGCCTGATCGCTTTTCACCTTAGCGATAAGTTTCATGTTGGCTTCATCAAGCTTACAGAGTGTCTTAAACCCCTTTTTGTAGTTCTTCGATTCCTGATACATGAAAGCTTCGGTTCTCAGCACCTTTACCAGCAACTCCCAATTCTTGGTTTTGCGATAGTACTGCCTTGGCTTCTTTATATATGTAACAGCCTCATCATAACGTTTTAGCCCGATAAGAGCCAAACCGATGTTGTTTGAGCTTTGCATTTGGAGGGCATGGTTGTTCATCTGTTTTGCCAATGCCTCGGCTTTGTAGTGATACTCTAATGCCTGTTCTCCATCCTGATTCTCAGATAGCGCATTAGCCAAGTTGTTATATATGTTAAACTCAGTTAGAGGAATCTTTATGGCTACTTCCGACAACTGCTCCAGACTTGCCAGGTAATAGTGGATGGCATCATCCAGCTTGCCTTGAACCTTATGGTGTAAGCCATAATTGAAGTTCAGGCCTACCAAAAACACAGGCAGGCCAAGCTTGCTACAGGCCTCTATGCCTGATCTATAGTACTTGTCACTAAGCTCAAACTGGCGCAGATTGGTATATATGGCTATTAACTCCATATAAATCTGCAACGAGCGTAGCATGTATCCGCTTCCTTCACATAGCTGCAGGCAAGATGCAAAATACTTTAGTGCTATATCTGGCTTTCTGATAAACTTGTATAGCATGGCCACTTTCATTAGCACATCGGCACGCAAGTATGGGGCTTCAACCTTTTCTATCAGGTTTACTACCTTCATGATTATTGATTCTGCTTTCTTTATATCATCCGTACGTGTATAATAGGTGGCAAAGCCGGTAAGCAACGCCAGATTTGTGTACATGTCGCTTGTCTTCTGGATGGATTGCTGTGCCTCATCCAGGCATTGTTTCATGGCCTTTAAGCGCATCAGCGTAGCAAGGGCAGAGGCTTTTATGATGTTAAATATGGGAAACAGACTTCCCTCATGGCGCAATGCATCCACCTTCAGAGCTTCGTCACAAATGCGAAGTGCTTTCTCCGGGGCAAAGGTTTGCAGGTATGCCCATGCACGCACCAGCTTGGTTACTATTCGCAGTTGCGGCGTTATGCTTTTGGTATTGCTTTGGCTATCCATATAGTCTTTCGGACAGCTCTCCATCTTCTCAATTTCAGAAAATAGAACAGCCTGAAACCTGCTTTCATTACTGGAACTAATATTCACAATCTCTCCCTGTGCTTATTAGGTACATTGCTTGTCATACTTAGTAGGTGTTCAACTAAGGGAGCATGGCTGTTTAGTGTGTAACTCGTCAAGCTAAATTTATCGCAAGATGCTTATGATGTTGCCTAACATTCATATAGTGTGTTTGTATGGCTACTCGTTGCTACGGGCTTGCTCCCTGATAAGGGTATCATTCTTGCATTTTGGCAAGGATAAAAAAGGGTGTGAGCATTATGCTTCACACCCTGTGGTTAATGTATCAAGGGGGGGGATTATTTCATTAACATCAGCTTTATCTGAGAAACATCACCGCTGCCCGTGTTCATTCTAGCGTAGTACACTCCACTGGCGCAGGGCTTTCCGTAAGTATCTCTGCCGTCCCATCTAAGGCTCCAGATACCTTTTGCCAGGTCTGATTGCATCAGATTCTTAACTAGCTGTCCGCGGCTGTTATATATGCTAACGGATACCTTATCTTGCTTCTCCACACCAATCCTAAGGGTAACATTGGGATTGAAAGGATTGGGGTAGGCGCTGTTTAAGCCATTCTTAACAGGAATATCGGGTGTAACAACCTGAGTGATTGATAGATAAACCGAGACGGGGCCAAACATGCTGCTGCTTCCATCCATATCCAGGTTTTCCAGCCAGTAATAGTACATCCCCTGTTCTAAAGCTTCGTTATCTACGAATACATAGCTTTGTGCTTGTGAGGTATTGGTAGCAGGGATAAACACCGATAATTGAGTGGCAGTGTCGATAATTTGCTCGTTGCTGCGATATATTCTAAAGCCCGAAACATTGGTTTCTGTTTGAGTTACCCACATCAACGATACTTTATTCGAGGCATTCAGAGCAGCATTAAATGAAGATAATGCAATGGGCAGCACTTCATCATAACCGGTAACCGAGTATTGCCCTTCAGAATCGTCTTTGGAGCCTAAAGTGGCAAGGAAACCAACCTTCATTCTGGTAGGTCCATCTGCTACAGGGGCTCCCACGCGTCCCAGCTTTTGCCATTCGGTACCGTTAAACTTCCAGATTACACTACCATTGCTAAAGTCCACAGCTTCACCTTGCTCATTATCCCAATGCAGATATACGATAGGGCTTGCAGATGCAGAGCCGGTAAAAGTCCATTTTCTGGTAACCCCACCTGTTCCTGCCAAGCCGGGATAAGTTTCGGGATCGAAGGCAGAAATGGTTACATCACCGGTAACGCTCACATACTTGAAGGGGAAGTGCATTACGAAACCGGACAAATCCAAGCTAGCGTTATTAGTAGTCCTAAATGTCTCGTTCACAAACACATCACCGCTGAGCGAGAATAACGTAGAAGGTGAGTTTAGCACAAGATTTTGATATGTAAATCCAGACGGCAGGGTAGTATCGGCATCGAACTGCATTACAGAGCCCTGTGCTTGAGTGTATGTAGCTGTTGCTATAGGATTTGGTATAGTACTAATAATAGTGCCACTATTCGTTCCAGAACCCGAACCGCTGATGCCAAAACCAAGCACGTCAATAGTGCCACTGTTCTGGAAGCTGTTTGTTACACTTATTGCCGACTGGGTTGTTACAGAACTATTATTTCCTATCACCAGATCACGCAATGTAGAAGATACAGGTGGCAATGTTACATGTGAATTGCTGTTAACTAGCATGCTGGAATTACCACCTCCCACAAGGGTTCCGGTAGCAGTTGGTACTGTGCCCATCAGGGTTAATGTATAGCCATTCAATGCCAGATTGGTGTTAAGATTCAAGCTGCTATGAACAACAAGGTTGCTCCCCAAATAGGCGGTTCCAGTTCTATTTATGCTTAGCTGCCCAAGAGAGCTAACGGAGGGTATATTAATGTTTCCACTGCCGCTTATGTTCAGTGACGAGCTTGCGCCACCGGTTAAACCGCCTGAGCCGGTTACTGTGCCATTGATGCCCAATATATTACCGCTACCGATTGCCAGCCCGGTTGTTAGTGCCAGATTTGCATTTACCTGCACTGAGCCTGAAAGAGCTACTCCGGCGGAGTTGTTTATGCTTAAATTGTTCACATTAGCTGGCAAACCGCTTCCTGTAACCTGGCTGGCACTGCCATTGTAGCTATAGTTTGCGTTACTGCTAAAAGTGCGACTGCTTGTCTGAACGCTTCCTTGTGCCCCGCTGGACATTATGCCAAAAGGGTTGGCTGTGGATAGTGTGGTACCACTTGCAAGCACGAAACTGCCTGCACCGCTTATTATGGAGGTGCTACTGAAACTTACAGAGCTATTAACGGTCACTGTATTCGACCCGGTTGCCAGTGCGCCGGCAATCATTTGCAGTGAGCCATTAACGGTTAATGCACTGCTCATGTTTACGCCATTGCTGTTGTTTATCGTAAGGTTATTCACAATGGTAGGAAAGCCTGCACCAAGGGTTTGAGCTGCAACGCCATTGTAAGTAATGTTTGAGCTGGTTCCGGCTGTCATTGTTGCACCACTGGCAAATGCCAAAGTACCGGAATTTACTAAGTTACCGTTCATCACCATATCTGTGCCGGTTCCATTGGCGAGAGTAAACACCACGCCACTATTGATGCTTAGCGTGGCACTGTTCTCTACGGTTAATTCATCGGCGGTTACGTTGGCAGTAGCTGTTACGCTGTGCCCGTTTCTAATAGTAATGCTTACTGCTCCCGAAGCACTGGGAGGGATATTGGCTGCATACCAGGTAATGCCGTCACGGCTGTACTCCCAGATATTAGGATTGCTCCAGTTTCCACTGGCAACAGTCCGATAAGTAAACACAAAGTCCTGAGGTGTGATGGTAATGTTATCAAAGTAAGCCTGAGTGTTTCCACCCTGCTTAAAGCCGATTTTAAGATAAACATTGGTAAGATTTACAGTTACTGTCTGCAGGTTCCACCTGCCATTGGTTAAGTTGTTAAATGACTCTACTATCGTCCATGGCCCTGCAAGTGATGAAGAATACCAATACTTTGGAGCACAGTTTCCATTCCCTGTTTGATAAGCTGAAATGGTAAGTGTATATGGATTAGCCATTTTGGGGGCTATCAAGCCTTGAGTGGGATTTACAAAGTACGCTGCAAAGCTGCCGTATAAATTTGGTGGATTGGGTGCCGGATTGCCAACCGGAGGCGTTCCCAACGTTACTCCGCCGTCATTAACCCAACCCGCAGGGGGGAAGACTCCACTTTCAAACCCTTCATTGTCGATCATCTGACCCGGCAATAAACTGATTCCCATCAAGCATACTATCGCTAAAAGCAATAACTTTCTCATAATCTGTATCTCCACGTTTTTCTATTATACTAATGACGCGTATAAATGCTAAAAGCATGCCAGACACAAAACTAATTATGGTTGCCCGGCAGCGTATGTCCTATCTGCATGTAGGGCATGGTAATATGTAGGCGTAATGCACAGTTATTCAGTGTTGCAATGACACGTCATTTGCAATGGCAGCCATAAATCTTGCATTTACGCAATTTCATAAGTGCAACTTTTCTGGATTTGGGAGGGTTTAATATGGCTGCTGCTTCCTTGCTGCTATCCTGTATTCG
>DIMZ01000095.1 GCA_002425825.1 Cloacimonetes bacterium UBA5553
TATAAACTGGTTAATCTAAATCCTCGGTTGTACTATGCAGGGCATTATGATTTCGAATTGGATTACGTAGAAATTGAAGATTATACTCACCGAAAACTGATGGATAATTATGCAGATTACGATGCTGGTGTAGATTCGCGGATTACTGATTTGTGTTCAGGCACTTATCAAGATATGGTAAAAGGTGTTTATACCATGGATGAGCCTTGCCAGCCCCAATTTCATTCATTCAAAGTGATTCAAGACATGGTTAACACACCTGACCAGAAACCAATGACTGCGACATATGACTACAATTACAACAAGTTTAGGATGGTGCAGGGGCAGGACGTTTTCTATGATCATTTGGATGTGTTCCGCAAGATAGCAGAGCCAAAAGTGATTATGCCAGACATCTATCCAATCAAACCAGAAACAAATTGGAATGATGTATCATCTTCTAATTTCGTCCAAGAAGCACTGAGCAATAAGCTTGCTAAGAAGTATCGGGACATCAAGATGTATTACTGGGAAAATCCAAATCTTAACGGAAAAATGTATCCAGTTGTGCAGGCTTTCGGTGCTTGGGATGATACTTCTTGGATTTCATGGGTTCTCCCACCCAAAGAAACCCAGAAAGTGTTAAAATACCTTCCGCTATGTTATGGTGCTGATGGTATGTATGACTACCGTCTTTACACTTACTTAAATCATCCAACTGATGCTGATGAATACGGAGCATTAACCGCAAACGGAGTTAACGGTATTCCTACAATTTCTGCATATCCGTTTACTTATAACGCAATCCAAGAAGCAAACAGTAAGATTAACAAGTATGGGCCAATGCTATCTCAACTTAATTGGGAGGGTGCGCTAACAATCACTGAAGACGCCATAGAACCTGCAAATGCTAATCTTTCTGCTGCCTTGATTAGCACTATCGAAGATAGTGACATTGACCAACTTGGGCCATATGGGTGTTATGTGGAATGCGGGTACTATACTGATCCTGCCAGCAACGCGCCATATCTGATGTTAGTAAACCGCAGAGCAAACTACTTCGTGCAATCAGCATCAGTTGCTGATCCCCGCTATGTACCAATTGCAAACTATGAAGAATATTTCCCTGAGTTTGATTCACTATTCATTACCATTTATCCCGAATCTACTGCCAATACGATGTTTGGAACTCATATCTCCTTCATAGATGCAGATGATAACACATTGTTCAGCGGCATATCGCAACAAATACCCGTAGAAATCGAAGCTGGTGATGCTAAATTACTGCAGATGTGCGGAACCTTGCCAGAAACAGTTGATAGCCCAACAATAATTAAGCATAAAGGCTTTATAGCTGGCACAGTGGATGTTACAGCCGGTGGATCTGTAACCATTGAACCGCAAACAGATATTATAGTTAAGGCAAACACAACGATTTCACTTGCCCCAAATACTACTTTTACCCTAAGGGGAAAAGCTACTTTCCAGGATAATGTGACTTTTAACATCCCAACTGGTGCAGCACTATATATTGAGGATGCGGTTTGTACCTGGGAAGGAAATTTCTATGTTATTGGTGGCGGGGTGTTTTCTGTTGCAGATACCACGTACAGCGAATACTTAGAAGATTCCAAGATCGTGATTACAGATAGCACCACAGTAAGCCTGAGAGGTAGTCATACACTGAATAGACATGCCTTAATACATGCCTACAATGGCTCTACCCTAACATTCAGAAGCTGCCAGGTTGCGTTGGATCAAAATTCACTTATAGGAGTTCATCAAGGCAACTTGAGTATAATCAATAGCCAATTCCGGTACACAGGTGGTGTAACCGTTCGAAACTCCATAGAGGTTGATAGCTTAAGTACCTTAAACATATATAATTCGAGTTTCAACGACACACCAATTTCTGTAACAGAATCGGATCTAACTTCAGAGAACTGTGATTATTCTATTGGGAGTGGCTGGTCAAGCCTACCTCGAGTAGGAATTAAGATTAATAATACTAATCCGGCACGTATCTGCAACATTATTAATACTGAAGATGGGTACGGTTTCTTAGGTCTGACAACAGAACTGGGTAACATAGATTACAACATAGGCATCTATGTTGTAAATGCCAATTCGCCCATAGAAGTAAGTAATGTGTCTTTTGTGGATTTATGGGCAGGCATAAAAGCTATAAGTAGCGACACTTCAGGACATATTCGTAACAGCAGTTTTCGGAATAGTGAGACTGGGATTGTTTTAGCTGGGGCAATACCCGTAATTGACAGTTGCGTTTTTGATGCTTGTTCATTCGGTATCAGATTTGATATGTCTATATACACACCCAAGCCAACAGGAGTATATAATTCCATTTTCGTAGATTGCGAAAGCTCCGCCATCGATAGCAGAGCTTCAAGTCCACGTATTCAGAGTTGTGTCTTTAATTCAAATGCCATTGGCTTACTGAGTCACAGAAACTCAAACTTAAACCTATCAAACCGAGCCTTCAATACTTTTAGTAACACAGAAGC
>DIMZ01000058.1:0-1635 GCA_002425825.1 Cloacimonetes bacterium UBA5553
TGTTTGCCCAGCCGCTAAAGAGTCCCACCAAAGCTGCCATATACTCCGCACTTATACCCGGCGGAGGACAGATTTACAACCAGGCTTACGTGAAGGCGGGCATCGTAATCGGCGTGCAGGCATATTTGGTAGGCTCTGCCATAGCTCACGACAAAAAGGTGGAAGACTATCGCAAGTTGGCTGCACAGACCAGCGATGTGTTTCTTAACCAGCATTACAAAAGCAAGCAACAGGAGTATAAAGAGATGCGTACCAGTGACTTCTGGTGGATGGGCATCACGGTGGCACTCTCGGTTCTGGATGCTTACGTGGATGCACATCTTTCCGACTTTGATGCCAACAAAAAGAAGCTGCACTTGCTGTTTGAGGATGAGCAAGTGCAAATCCAATACCGATTTTAAGGATTCATCATGCGTACAAAACTCACACTGATTCTGCTCTTACTGCTTACATCACTATATCTTAACGCCAATAAAGTCAGCATAACCGAATTTGAGCACCTCATCTGGAANNACGCGCCAAAAACAATCTCCCGCCGCTGGTGTATGACGAAGGCCTGGCAGATATGGCTCGTCAGCACAGCCGCAACATGGTGGCATTTGGCTTTTTCGACCACGTTGATCACATCGGCCGCAGGGTGGACGGGAGAAAAAGCAAGCTCTATCCGCAGTTGATAGTATCTTCCATAGGCGAAAATCTGGCACGTTTCTACAACACCGATGGCATTTACACCCCGCAGGAGATAGTAACCGGTTGGATGAAATCGCCATTGCACCGTGAAAACATCTTAGACCCGCGTTTTACTCACATTGGAGTTGGCGTAATCAATTTCGAAGGCATGCTACTTGCCACACAAAACTTTGCCACGCCATTAGTTAAGCTAACCTCCACCGTGCCCGCAAAGATTAAACGCAAGCACAGAATCACGCTGGAATTCGAGTATATGTCTCCCAATCCCCCCGAAAAGCTAAACGCGCAGCTTAACTTCCCCAATCCCAAGATTAGCTACCAAATTTCCAAAAGTGTTATCAGCATCGGCAGCAAGCCCATCACCATCAACTGGATAGACAGCAAACACTTCACCGTGGACATCGACTTTGTGAAGTGTAGCGGCACCTACGAGCTGGTATTTGGCTTCGGAGGCGGTTATTATCAAGAGGGAATAAAGCTTAAGGTAAAGTAAGCTGCACCCACACCGGGCAATGGTCGGAGCCCTCAATGTCTTGCCGGATTCCCGCACCGCTGATGTATGGCATCGCCTCTTCATTCACCCAAAAATAGTCTATTCTCCAGCCCACATTTCGCGGTCGTGCCCCAGCCCGATAGCTCCACCATGAGTATTCGTCCGGGGAAGCATTGAACTTCCTGAAGGTGTCCACCCAACCCAGCTCGCTAATCTTGTCCAGCCATGCCCGCTCTATTGGCAGAAAGCCGCTAAACTTTTCGTTTTCTTTGGGATTAGCAAGGTCAATTGGCTTGTGAGCAGTATTATAATCCCCCGCAACCAGCACTATTTTACCTTCTTTGCGCTTGGCTTGCATCACCTCGAGGCATCTATCATAAAATCTTAGTTTATACGCGAGGCGCACTTCATCTTTTTGACCATTGGGGAAATAGATATTGAACAGCACAAAT
>DIMZ01000058.1:1648-2571 GCA_002425825.1 Cloacimonetes bacterium UBA5553
GATGTTTATCCTTCCTTCGCAATCGAACTCATCCACCTGAAACTTGTCCGAAAAGCCTTGCGGAAGCATCTTGCTAAACACCGCTGTGCCCGAATAACCCTTGCGCTGCGCATGCGACCAATATTGCAAATACTGCGGCAAGCGGCTTAATTCATCGGGGATTTGATGTTCTTGCAGTTTAGTTTCTTGTATACCAATAATGTCCGGCTGTTCTTGCTCAAGCACCTCAAGAAAGCCTTTATTCATCACTGCGCGTAGTCCATTCACATTCCACGACCAGATACTTAGCTTCAACATTATCTCCTGTGTTAACCGGCTACAAGATCAATATGTAACAGTAATTGTATGGCTTTCTTTATCTGCCCATTCGTCATCCAAATGAAAGTCCCAGATAAGTTCTTTTTGCTTGTTCAGGCCTTCATACACGGGATTTACGTTCTTTGCTGCCGAGGGAAGATTAAGCTTAATCTTCATGTTCATATCGAGGAAGCTGAGGTATTCCTGAAGCTGATTTTCGGTATCGAGGGTAAGTTTCATCGCGTCTATGGTTAGTTCCTTATCTTTCCCCTTTCTGGCGATGCTGATGCCATCTTCATAATCCGGAATAATCACCTTTTGCAGGGTTTGAACATTATTAAAGCTAAAGTCGATGAAATAAGTAACTACAACCTCAGTTTCTGTTTGATCTATCTTGTAGTCATAGCCAATCAGTTCTGCACCCTCAGTTTCTTCTATCAACTGTGCCATTTCGCTGTAACTGTTATCGTTGGTGATGGTATCTTCGATGTCCATGGTGCCTTCCATCTTGGGCAGGCTTACCGATGTTTCCATTCTCGCCTTACCCGAATCATCCGCATTCAGCCATATCTCATAGCTCATGTCGAATTTACATGCACCCAAGAGTGCCAATACAAATATCATAA
>DIMZ01000058.1:2583-2804 GCA_002425825.1 Cloacimonetes bacterium UBA5553
ACTTGCTAAGCGTTGATGCTTTCACTGTTCCTCCCGAAACCTTTTTTATCATGCGATTTATACTCGCAGCCGAGCTTGGAATATGTCAACATCTTTTTTCGCCACTGCCGCTCACCATGCCGCTGCCGTTTTGCATTAAGGGGGAGCAAAGGCTTTACTCGTGCTTGTCAGGCAGCACCCCCAAAGCAAGGCAAATCAATACACCCGCGCTTAGTGGAACA
>DIMZ01000221.1:0-5768 GCA_002425825.1 Cloacimonetes bacterium UBA5553
ATTCATTTATCTGCTGCTAATCTTTGCTGTATCTATCAGCTTGTCCTTTTCCTTGTTCTCCAGAGTTATGCTGAAGAATTCCAAAGAGAGCATCAGTCATTTGGCAAATGAAACAATAGCCCAGATAGACTCGCGTCTAGATAAAATTGAGGCGATTTCGTCTGATATCTTAAAGCTATATAATATGAACCTGATTAGCGACGAATCGATGAACCAATACCTTCACGAAATTGTGTATGAACATCAGGACATTCTCGCCATAAACATCTCTATGAACCCTGATGTTAGAAACAGGATTGATTCCAGAACAATTTTACATTACAATAATGAGTTGGATATCCGATATGCCGAAACATCGGACTATGTGTATTCAGATTGGTATCAGATACCATTCCTAAAAAAACATGCGTTTTGGACAGAGCCATGGTATGATGATTATGGCTCGAAACAATACGTTATTTCTCATGGTACTCCCATATTCAGGGGAGGTAACGTTGTTGGCATCCTGAGAATAGACACTGGATTAGTTTATCTTCAGAGCTTAGTTTCTCCTCTAAAACTTCGGAATAGCGGCTATGCTTTTTTGATTTCGAATACCGGAACTATCATAACGCATCCTGACGATTCATTAATTATGAACGAAAGCATATTCAGCTTGGCGGATGGCAGTAAAGACGATCACCTGCGCGAGATTGGCAGGGAAATGATATCTGGCAAAGTGAACTTTGTAAGAATAAAAGGTGGTTCCATTCTTAGCGATAGCTGGCTCTATCATGCTCCGTTGCTAAATAATAACTGGTCATTAGGTGTGGTGATAGCAAATTCTGACGTTATGAGAGACTTAAACCTGATACTCGTGATACAGGTGTTTGTTTCAATAATCGTATTTCTGGTAATATCCATTATTGTTTATACCAGAACTCAGAGTGTGTCCAAACCGCTTAAGTCTTTATCCGACCTTGCTATCCAGATTGGACAGGGTGATTTTAGTGCCCAACTCCCCCACACCGCCAAGACCTATGAAATTGAAAGGCTTACGGAGGCATTCGCAGCCATGCAAGCCTCACTTAGGGACTATCTGAGCAATTTGGAGAAAACTAACCTTGAGAAGAACCGAATATTGGCAGAAGTTCGCTTTGCCTCAGAAATCCAAAAGAATCTTATACCGGCAAATACTGAGTATCCCTGCAATAGACAAGAATTACGGGTACACGGCATTCTAGAACCGGCTAGCGATATTGGCGGTGATCTTTATGATTACTTCATGATAGACGATGACCACTTCTGCTTCGCTATTGCCGACGTAGTGGGAAAAGGAATTGTAGCTGCCATGACTATGACGATTGTATCCACCTTCCTGCGCAGTATGGCTCAGTATCATACAAAGGCCAAAGACATAGTTTCGAATCTAAATGTGTTCTTGTGCAAAAACAACATCGAAGCCAATTTTGTAACTATCCTGCTGGGTGTATTGGACTTAAAAACCGGGCAATTAGAATACTGCAATGCTGGCCATGTGCCAATGTTTGTGCGCAAGATGGACAAGAGCTATGTAAAGTATTCTATTACACATTCCACGGCTGTAGGTGTTTTTGACGAGTTAGATATTGAGTCTGAGAATGTCCAACTGGATATGGGAGACGAGATAATACTGTTTACCGACGGTATAACTGAAGCCATGAATGCCGAGGATGAGTTCTTGGGAATAAGCGGACTAGAGAAGATTGTTCAAGGTCTTGGTGCCCCCAATCCGCAAAAGAATGCCAATCACATCCTTGAAGCTGTTCATCATTTCTCGCTTACATCAAAAGAGAAGGATGATATTACCATCTTAGTAATGGACTATATGCATCCTAAGAGGCACAAGAGCACAGATTATTCGGGCTGACTATCTCTGCCGAGCAGTTCTGCTACTGCCATTGCTACAGGTAATGCTCCTTGCTGAACTCTCTGTTTGAGCTGGGGCAATGCTTCCTTTATGTACCGGTTATTGTAGAATTGATTGAGCACCGATTCACTGATAAGTGCTTCAAACCATTCCAGATTTTGCCGCATACGCCGATCTTGGAAAGCACCTGATTGCATTGCAGCAAGCCTATAAGCCTCTATCTCCTGCCATATGGTATCTATGCCATCTCCAGTTATTGCAGAGCAGGTTAAAGCTTTGGTTTGCCATGATGATGTGGTATGTCTAAGATAGTGCAGAGCATTGTTAAATTCCTGTTTTGCCTGCTCTGCCCGTAGAATGTTATCGCCATCAGCTTTGTTAACTACAATCATGTCTGCTAGCTCAATAATACCTTTCTTAATGCCTTGTAATTCATCACCGGCACCAGCAATCTGCATCACCAGAAAGAAATCTACCATGGATCGAACGGTTGTCTCAGATTGACCAACCCCTACCGTTTCGATTATTATCACGTCATATCCCGCTGCTTCACACAGGATTATGCTTTCTCTTGTTTTTCTGGCTACTCCACCTAATATACCTGAGCTCGGAGAAGGACGAATAAAGCTGTTAGGATTACGGGATAGCCCTTCCATCCGGGTTTTATCACCAAGGATGCTGCCTTTGCTTATGCTGGAGCTTGGGTCGATAGCCAAAACAGCAACCCGGAATCCTTTATCGATTAACCACAAGCCAAACTTCTCGATAAAGGTGCTCTTACCAGCTCCAGGTACGCCCGTTATGCCGATTCTGATGGATTTACCAGATAAGGGCAGAAGCTTTTTTAAGAGCTCCTGCCCCAATTCGAAGTGTTTATTAGAATTACTTTCTATAAGGGTGATAGCTTTGGATAGCAGACTCCTGTTGGCTGCTTTTACTCCCTCAATCAAAGCATTAGGATCATATCTGCGATCATGATGCGCTCTATATGCTTGAGAAACTGAGCCAGTTGTGCTCTTGATGCCGCCAACGACTCGGCTCGCATACTCATTTCCGGCATCCTTAGGAGCCCATTCAGGTCTTCTGCTATCCATACTATGCTATTTATCCATTAGCTTTTCCATAATGGTGGTAGCCGCTTCAGGAAGCTTGGTGCCAGGCCCAAATATGGCTGCTGCTCCATGCTGGTATAGGTAGTCATAGTCTTGTGCAGGTATTACGCCTCCCACAACAACCATGATGTCATCTCTACCATGCTTCTTCAGTTCATCAATCAAGTGAGGAAGAAGTGTTTTGTGTCCGGCAGCAAGGGAACTCATACCAATAATGTGTACATCATTTTCAACTGCTTGACGAGCAGTTTCTTCCGGTGTTTGGAACAAGGGTCCCATATCAACGTCGAAGCCCATGTCTGCATATCCAGTGGCAACTACTTTAGCTCCTCTATCGTGACCATCCTGACCCATCTTGGCTATCAGGATGCGGGGTCTGCGCCCTTCAGCCTCGGCAAAAGCATCGGTGAGGCTTCTTACTTTGTCTATGTCGTCCATATTTGCATACTCACTACTATAAACGTTACTTATAAGTTTTATTGAGGCAGCATGCCTGCCAAATACCTTTTCCATGGCATCGGATATCTCGCCCAGGGAAGCACGTTTTCTGGCAGCATCAATTGCAAGCTCCAGAAGGTTACCATTAGCAGTCTCAGCACAAGCCGTTATGGCATTCAATGAAGCCTGTACCTCGTTGTTATTGCGTTCATGGCGTAACTTTTCGAGACGGGCTAATTGAGCATTACGCACAGCTGTGTTATCCACTTCCAAGATGTCCATGGCAGCTTCTTGCTCAAGGCGATACTTGTTTACACCCACAATAACATCAGCACCCGAGTCTATCTTTGCTTGTCTTCGGGCTGCTGCTTCTTCAATACGCATTTTGGGCAAGCCGGTTTCGATTGCCTTTGCCATGCCTCCCAGTTTCTCCACTTCTACAATGTGCTCCCAGGCACGATGCATTAAAGCATCGGTTAATGATTCCACATAGTATGATCCAGCCCATGGGTCAATTACCTTACACACATTCGTTTCATGCTGCAGGTAAAGCTGAGTGTTTCTGGCAATGCGGGCGGAGAAATCTGTAGGCAAGGCGATAGCNNAACGAATTGGTATGCAGGGATTGAGTATGCCCCATTGTGGCTGCCAAAGCTTCTATTGCAGTTCTGGTAATATTGTTATAAGGGTCTTGTTCTGTTAAGCTCCAGCCTGATGTTTGGGAATGTGTTCTTAGTGCCATAGACTTAGGATTCTTGGGATTAAAGTCCTTAATCAACTTTGCCCATATAGCTCTTGCCCCGCGCAGCTTGGCTATTTCCATGAAGTAATTCATGCCTTCTGCCCAGAAGAAAGATAAGCGCGGAGCAAAGACATCTATGTCTATTCCCGCGTTCAATCCGGCACGCACGTACTCAAGTCCATCGGCAAGGGTGTATGCCATTTCCAGGTCTGCCGTAGCTCCGGCTTCATGCATGTGATAGCCGGATATACTGATACTATTAAACTTAGGCATCTTTCGAGAAGTAAAGCTGAATATATCGGCAATAATCTTCATAGATGCTTGAGGTGGATAGATGTAAGTATTTCGCACCATGTATTCTTTCAGTATGTCATTCTGAATGGTGCCATTTAGCAGTTCAGTTGCTACTCCCTGCTCTTCTGCTGCTACAATAAAGAAAGCCATAATGGGTATCACAGCTCCGTTCATGGTCATCGACACGCTCATTTTATCAAGTGGAATCTGGTCGAATAGTATCTTCATATCCAAGATAGAATCAACAGCCACACCAGCCTTACCAACATCACCTACAACCCTTGGATGGTCTGAATCGTATCCTCGATGAGTAGCAAGATCGAAGGCAATTGATAAGCCTTTCTGCCCCATTGCCAGGTTTCGGCGATAAAAGGCATTGCTTTCTTCCGCAGTGCTAAATCCTGCATACTGCCGTATTGTCCACGGGCGTTGAACGAACATCGATGGGTATGGTCCCCGCNNATACCAGACAGATAGTCAAGATGCTCCAGCTTTTCTATATCGGCTTTGCTATAGCACGGTTTTACGTCTATCTGTTCATTAGTCTTCCAAATGTGATCGTTTATCACCGGCTGTTCACCGCTGGGTTTGAATTCCGGTTTTATAGTCTTGAAATCAGGATTCATTATAACACCCCCATATTTGCCGCAAGTTCACTAAGCGTATCGTACACATCCGCTTTTAAATGAATAAAAGTGCCAACCCCGCTTTCTCGATAACTCTGAACCATCTCTGCAGGATATCCTGCTAGAATTATGTTAGCTCCCGGTAAGGCGGCACATACTTCCGGCACCAAGGATACATAGTTATCGTCTGTAGAACAAATGCAATATGCACTTGCTCCCGATTGTATTGCTTCGGCCACAGCTTCTTCAACTGAGGCAAAACCATTTGGTGATATTACGTCTAACCCGCCTACTTGCAAGAAGCCTGTGGCAAAGTCTGCACGAGCTTTAAACTCGGCAATGCTACCCATATTAAGCAGGAAAACGCTTGTGTTCACCTCTGATGCTTTCTTTACTATCCTGCTGCGAAGCTCTTCCAGCTTGCCTACAGCCCTCAGCTTTACTAGTGCGCCGCTATCAAGGGATACAGCAGCCTTGCTATTATTCTCCCTTGGTTCAGCAGTCTCGCTTGTTACCAATCCTTCCATAGTATTGGCATACATATTTACGCCCACAAACACATCCCTACGTTTATGAACAGCTTCCACCTTTGCTTTCGCTACAGGTGCTATCATTTTATGAACCAGTCCTGCACGCAAGGACTTAATCAATCCCCCACTCACCTCCAC
>DIMZ01000221.1:5794-13411 GCA_002425825.1 Cloacimonetes bacterium UBA5553
CCAGCCGGGTCTATAACCTTACTGAAGTGAGCTTCCTCTTTTAGGATTATCTGCTGATTCCGCGCCATCCTGCGAGAGAATTCATCCGCATCCTTCAACAAAGAATCAAAACAAGATATCTCCAGGCTGTCCACACCACCAATCACCCCGGCAAAGCCCTCTGTGCTTGTGCGCAGAATGTTTACGTAAGTATCGTATATGCTCTTGTTAAAAGAGGCTGTTTTACCATGTATCCAAATCTTGCGGCTATCAGCATTACCGCCAAAGGCAGCTATCATCTCTGCCCATACCAATCTAAAAGCCCTAATCTTGGCTATTTCCATAAAGAAGTTTGAGCCCAAGCTCAAACTCACCTGGAACAGCGGGGCAATCTTGTTTATGTCATTACCCTGAGCAAGTAAACCCTGTATGTATCCTATTGCTGTGGACAACACAAAACCAAGCTCTTGAACTGAGGATGCTCCGGCAGCCTCATACACACTGCCATCAATGGATAATACCCTTATCTTAGGTGCTTTATCTATCGCCCAGGTTACTGCTTTGGATACCTTTTCCCAAACTGAATCCAATGCAAATGGCATATAGCCCTTTCTGGCGAATTCACCGCTGGGATCAAAACCAATACCGGCAGAAAGATTGCTGATGTCCAATCCAAGCTCAGCAGCATATGCCTCAAAATGCTCCAGTATTTCTGCATCTTCCACATCCATCTGAATAAACAGCGGTGCAGCTTTCAGGTCTATTCCCTGTAAAGCAATGGCAATATCCTGTTTTGAGCTAAGCTTTATGCCTTTGGGAGAATCATCGTGTGAAAGCTTAAGGTTTACTGCGGTAAGCCCTTCATTCAATTCTTTCAATATGTTACGGTTCAGCTTGCCTAAGTCCTGCTCATCTTGAGCCTGGGCTATCAGCCACCCTTCGTTCAGGAATTGCTCCGGGTTATTACCCCTAATATAAGGCGTAGCTCCTGGCATACTTTCGGTAAATGGTAAGTTGGCAATATCTTCTTTACGATATATGGGTTGCAGAGTAATACCTTCATAGGTCTTGGTTTTCATCGTTTNNCCCTTCAAGCTTTCTTTTACAGCTTCAACCCAATCGTTGTAATCGGGAATCGAAAAGCTGCCTTTTAGGTTCAGCTTGTTTTCGTTATCCACGCTGGTCTCCTTTATTATTCTTTTCTATTAGTGCTTGTATTGGTTTCATGCCAGTTGCAGAGCCTTGTTGAATAGCGTCCAATATGGCTCCTCCACCGGTGAAGAAGTAATAGCTGGAATTGTTTTTTGCTCTGGAAAAAGTTCCCGGTAAATACTCACCGAAATCCTGTATGGTATCACCACCGCCAAATAGCTTCATGGCATTCCCACAGCTGTCTATCAGGCTATACATTGCCTTGCTGCCTTCCGGGAAAAGGCTTGTGTAACCCATAACGGCATTCACAAAGAAACTGCCAGCGGTGTTAAACATATCTTTTATCTCTGCTAATTCAAAGTTAGCCTCTGCCACATCTAAAACGTAACCAAGCTCAGTACCGGCTTCTAACTCACGCACATCATGAATCTTCCAGCTATCTACAGTGCGTGCTTCAATGCTGTTGTTTTCCACTATATAGGGAAGCTCAACAATCTTCTTGCTATGCTCTGTGCAGTCCAATACAAATTTCTCTGCCTGGGCAATATCTTCCACAGTAACCCCTTTTATAGATATCCCGTATTTATAGCAAAGATATGCATTATAGATTACTCCCCCCAGAATAAGATGATCGGCAATGCGCACAAGTGAAGACAAGGGACCAATCTTGGTGTCAAACTTCGAGCCAGCTACTATCGCAACCAAAGGACGCTTAGGCTCAAATACCTTTAAGATGTTATCTACCTCTTTTTGCATAAGAAGTCCCGCATAGGAAGGTAAATACCTTACTATTGAATATGTACTTGCATGTGCTTGCCACGAGCCAAATGCGTCGTTTATATATACATCTGCATAGGAAGCAAGCATTTTGGCAAATATCTCCGAACTATCATCTTTTGTCTCTTCGCCCTTAAACCAACGGGTGTTGGGAAGATAAATAAAATCTGCCTCACCTGTTTTTAGCTTCTCTATTGAGTTAGTTAGGTTGCTAAGCTCTGTTATCCCTTCTCTACCAACAGGCTTTAGCTCGGGAACAATGCCCTTAAGCTGAAGTTTTTCTTCAAGATAGCTTACAATAGGTATAACAGAATCATTGTCAGATATGCTAATCTCACCGGTGCTTTTATCATAAGGCCTGCCTACATGCGTCATCAGGATTGGCAGTCCGCCTTTTTTGTAAATGTGTAAAAGGGTTGGGATGGTGGCATCAATTCGCATAGAATCTTTAATCTTACCTTTTTTAACCACATTATGATCCATTCTTACTAAACAGATCTTGCCTCGTAAATCGGCCTCATTCATACCCGGAATCTTGTTCATCTTCCTTATCTCCTTATATTGCATTATTATATACTGAGCATAGAATCAACCATCTTTGCTAACGCATTTCAGAGAATTGTTTTAGGGATCGCCGATAACGTCAAGGAAAATCTATTCGTGCTCTCATCCTACCGTGTTCAAAATACCGTTCTGTTTTATCAAAACACACATTCAATCATACACTCTTTCTCCTTGTTTGTATTTATCTACCAAGTGATAATCAAGCCTTATGAGTTAAGGCTTATTGAAGGGTAGATAGTATGTGATAAACGCTTTCCTGTTAGGTAGAAAGGAGAAGAGATATATTTGGTAGGTTGTCTCTAATAAACAATACCAATACCATTAAGCATCCGTTTCAGCATGCCGGCTTCGCGTCATCTCCATCGGGATTACCAGATTTGCATATTCCCCTAGCAAAGAAAATTGGGGCATAGAAAAGGGTTTTGCTTGACAGATAGCATAAGCTTAAATTCTGGTGAAACAATTGAAGATATTCTCAAAACATTGTGGAGGAACAATGAACAAATGGTTTCTGATAGTGATTACGGCGTTGCTACTCTTAGCAGGTTGCACTGCCAATCGCACAGCACCTCAAGCCAATGCACCAGAAGAGGAATATACCGGACTTACCACCAAGGTAGCGATATTACCTTTGAAAGCCATGGATTCTCAAAGCAGATACATCCAGAAGATATTAACCGTTCGTGATCTTGACATTGCATTTGCTAATCATAATAAGTATGAACTTATTGATCTCGATTTGGTCGCCAACGAGTTTAAGCAATCCGGTTACAAGGATGTGGATGATCTGGAAATTGAAGAAATGAAAGAATTGGCAGAAATGACCAATAGCGATGTATTGGTTATGGGCAACATCACTTCAATTCGTAGTGATATGTTCGCTATCGCCATGCGTTTATACAGCTCCAGAACCGCTGAACTGCGCCAACTTAATTTCAACGTAACAAAATACAAAGCAGAGCGTTGGGCAACTCTTGAAAAGTCCATGATTGGTGAGCTGGACACTTTCGTCTCCAATGAGATAGATAAGATATTTAACATTGCCACTAATAACTATGCCATTAGCAACTACAAAGATGCAGAAGCAAACCTGAAACTCGCCATGGGGCTAAATCCAAACCTAAAGGATGCACATTACTATCTAGGTGCCACTTATTTCAAGACTGGCAAACTGCAAGAAGCCGTTGTTGAACTAAACGAAAACTTGGTAAAAGATCCGAATCACCTTGCTTCTTTGATGATGCTGATGGAAGTTTATGAGCAATCTAATCAGCCGGTTAAACGCCTTGAGGTGATGGAAAAGATTGCTGCAATGAACGAAGATGAAGAGCTGTGGCTTGCCATTGCCAACCTCTATGTCGAACAAGGCAACAATGCCAAAGCCGAAGCAGCGCTGTTAAAGGCAATTGAACTCAACCCCGACTATGCAGTTGCTCAGTCCCGTATGGCGCTGTTGTTATACGACCAGGGTCGTTTTGGCGATTCCATTCCTTACCTTGAGTTTGCCTTCGACCGCTTCCCTGAGAATGACCTTATCTCTCGACGTTTGGCTGTTGCTTATCAGAGATCGAATCGTTTGGATGAAGCCATTGCAAAGTATGAATTACTTATTAAAAACAATCCCCAGAATGCACAAGCTTATTTAAGCGTGGTCGGCTTATACCGCATCCAAGCATCTGAAGCCACTGATGCTAAGATTACCGCAGCACTGAATCAAAAAGCTATCGACACTATGAATGCACTTATCAAGATTCAGCCTGATAACGCCCTTTCCTATGTTAATTTGGCAACAATCTACCTTAGCCAAAACAAATTCAATGAAGTGGAAAGCAATTCAAACCTCGCCCTTCAAAAAGACCCCACCCTGTATCTGCCTTACATCTACCTTAGCACCGTAAGTCAGAATAAGGGAACTGTGGAATACAACCGTTTTGCAGAGCTGGAAAAACAAGCTGCCAAAGCAGTGGGTACGAAAGCTAATACCCTTAGAAGAGACCGTGATAATGCTCGCACAGCAGCTAATAACCACTTCCGTAGAGCCGCTGAGCAGCTTAACTCAGCTAAGTCCAGAACTAATGAAAGTGAAGTTATCACCGACATCAACGCCAGACTGGGAAGAGTTAATCAGTTGATTAGCCAATCCTCAGGCTTCTAAATGTTAGCTTGCCAATCCAATGAGGGTTGGCGCAAATAGATATAAGAGAGTCCGCTTTGCCGGACTCTCTTTCTATGTACTCGAAAATATCCTATAGCTGTGTAGAGTGGATTAAACACGCATCTGTCTTCCCCATGTGCTGAGCTATTGCTAAATAATATTGAAGCTTACTGTGCTTCTGTGCAGTAGTGTGCTGATGCCTTGCCCATAGCGGTTGGTAACCAACATCAAAACTGCTATATACAGGTATAACACTCTAATCATATCCGCTTGTATTGCTTCACTTATTAGGTATGATAGCGGTTAAAACTAAATGCCCCGATGATAATCACCGGGGCATTCTGAGGGATACTTTGGGTATATCCTATATCAGTTTACTTCATCATAAGCATTTTGTTTGTGCTCTTGTAATTTCCCATAGAGAAGTTATAGAAATAGATGCCTGAGCCAACTAGGTTGCCATTGGTATCGGTTCCATCCCATACAATGCTGTGCTCGCCACTGGGCAATTCTGCATCCACAAGAGTCTTGATAAGCTGTCCCTTCAGGTTGTAAATACCCAAGGAAGCCTTACCTGCTGATAAAGCGTTAAAGGCAATCGTGGTGCTTGGATTGAAGGGATTGGGAAAGTTTCTTAGGTTAGTTATCTGCACTGCTGATGTCATATCATCATTGGAAACGAAGGCATCAGGAGCATCGGTAGTAAACTTAATTGCCAGTCCGGCAGTTAGTGGCGTAGCGGTTTGGGGATAGACATTTCCGTGAGTGTAGGTTAAACCGCGTAGCTGAGTGTGATCCTCGATGCCAACTGTGCAATAGTTTGTAGTCATACCTGGATTATCTACTGTGTGATACTGGAATACAATGTCTCCATCGGTTCCGGTTCTTGGATACAGAATCACCTGGAATTTTTCCAAAGAGGCATTTTGCAGCAAGTCTATGGTGTATTGATTGTATGCGTCGTTCCACTGAACAATGTAACGGTTGTTTGCCGCATCATACCAATAGCACATGCGCATGTCATTAAATATCGTTGTAGTTGAGTCCACTATCACTTTCATCCCCTTAAGGTCGTCCCAATAGGGAGCAACCATAGCATCGGGACCGAGTGCTGCGGGGATATAGTGGTTGTTAAAATCAACCATGTCGTTGGCTCCAAAGGATAACCATCCATTAGAGCAAATAGTAATGGTATCGTAGTCAATTCCATAGAACCTGAAGCTAATGGGCATATTTACTACTTTTGAGCCATCATCATTGTTCAGGAATACTGAGCCCTGCCCACCATCACGTGGGTCAATCTCTACCCAGTTGTAAACAGGAGCTTGCGGGAAGCCTAAGTCCGTAGAATCGTAAGCATAGTAGCCGTATTCATCCGGGCCGGTTGGGGATGTTGTGCTTGCCACACCAGCGGTTACCGAATAGAAACTAGTGTATTGATACCCTGTACCATTGGACACTTCAAATCTCAGCGGTATGTTTCTTCCATTCCACACGTTTGAAGGAAGCGTAATTGATGCATTGAACACCGTGCTTTGTCCAGGGTTCAGGTTTCCAATTTGTATGGGGGCAGATTGAGCTGTGGCAGCACTTGTTAATGAACCTACCTGCATACTAATGTTATTCATTGCCACGTTGCCGGCATTGGTTAAGGTGAACTGAACACTGTTATTCTGCCCTGGAGTTAGCAGTCCTTGATGCGAGATAACGCGTAGCTTGGCTCCACCGGTTATCAACTGAAATTCATGCTTGGCGGTAGGATTGCTAAACGTAATGATAAAGTTCACCCGCTCGCCGGGCATGATGCTTCCTGCCATATTAAAGGCAAAGCTTATGTTTGCTTCCGCACCGGGGGCAAGGGAAGCAATGTTTTGACTTGAGGTTGTGAAGCTTACGCCATGATAGCTGGAGCTTATGTTTGCAGTTACATTAGTCATTGTAGTTGTACTAAAGTTCTTTACACCAATGCTTACGGTATGATTGGTTCCGGGATTTATAACGGCATTAGCAATGCTATTGTTGACAACGCCAAGGCTTGCAGTTGCATTCAGGGTAAGGGTGCGAACCAAGGGGACATAGTTTGGCTTGCTGATTGTAATAGTTAAATCACCTGTTTCTTGAGGATTAATAGGCAGGATGCCAATACCGTGCTGCACGGTTGCATAGCTGAATGTTGTGCCGTTCTTGGTTCCGCTTATCATGGCACCATCAAGGAAGTCTCCTTCCACACGGATATAGCTGGTGCTTTGGGAAAAGGTTAAACCGCCTTGAATAACTGTCTCAGCAATGGTGTTTGGCACCAGCACCCACATATTCAGGCTGGGATCGCTAAGGATATTATAAACATGAAAGTAGAATGGCACGTATTGCCCGGGAGCTATGTCATTGGGGAAGTTTTTGTATAGCTCCATCTTGCCCATAAGAACGCTTGAGCCAAAACCACGTACTCCCAAGTCTAAGATACTGCGGAATGCACCACTTGATATGGAGTTATTATAGCGTGTCTTTGTGTGAAGGTCGGAAGGGCCAACAAAGCCAACACAACCACCTGGTATAGCCATCGATCCCATGCGCATCCATCTTTCACCAAAGCTGGGATTCACCGTATTAGCGAAGTCGCCAGTGTTACAAACTATAGAGAACACAATAGGCATTCTTACACCGCTTAATGTGGTATTTAAGTCCGACATATGGAAATAGGGATAGTGCCAGCCATTGGCATCTCCCCATCCGCGNNTAGTAACTAATGAACTGCACACCCTGATTGATGGCAGATACAATGTTCGAAGTTCCCGGATAACTTGGTGGATAAAACACAGTATCAACCTGAGCATAACCGCGGTTGAGCATTTTGTTACGCAACCAGCGGGACATGGTAACAGGCGTACTGGGGCGCAGGCCGCCTTCTGCCTAGTTACCAGCCACTACGAGATTTCTTCTCATCCATGCAGTATTATTCATAGATGGCGTCTTTTCGTGATAGATGGTTT
>DIMZ01000097.1:0-4312 GCA_002425825.1 Cloacimonetes bacterium UBA5553
TTATCAGATAAGGGGCAAAGAGGAGAGCTAAATATGATTCTATGGCGATTAAATCCAATCCAATCCTGGGCAAAGAACGGCAAGCAGTAAGATAATGTATCTAAAGTAAGCGACATGGGTAGACATAGCGTTGCAACATAGCACATAGTTACTGTCTATTCTACAACAGGGATTATGGTAACAAACAATACCAGAATCACATAAGCACAATAGGGATGCTCAAACTCAATGAACAGTGCTGGGTTTCATTATACGGGTTTACAATACTCGCTTTTACCGCAGAGGAATTCACCTGCTTTTGGCGCGGCACTACGAACTCTATCTGCCATAAGCTTAGATATTTCTTTTATCTCCCATTGAGCGTGCTCATCCGAACGTAAGCGGACAAAGTGGTATATCTCCCTTAGATTCATTTTGGTGTACACGGTTAAAATAGAGGCGTTAAGACGGCAATAAGGCGCAATGTGCTTAAAGGCGGGGGGGAGGCTGAGGGCAAAATCATTTGCAGTATCGGCAAGGTCTTCCCATACCTTGGTTCTATTTATTCTGGCTATTGCAGAGGGTAATTTGGTAACGGTGGAATAGCCACCTTTACGTAGCATAGTGGTTAAGCGGTGTCGTTTAAACTGAGCCCAACAGCACTCACTCATGGAAATCTCGAAGCCAAATTCGATAGTTTCGAAGGCACGCGGTACTTTGTGCCAGGCTTTTAGTTGGCTAAACACCTGTTTCCAAAGCTGCTGTTTTACCAGTCGTGGTAGGCGAGCAACAGTATCTTTTGTGTCATTCCAGTTTAGCTCGCCTTGTTGGTAAATAATGGCGGCGAGAATGCTGTCATCAATATTTTGTGGGGATGATATAATCCTCAGTTTAGCTTGTAAGTCCAATTCTTCCAGCCATGGCAGTTCTTGTTGCAGGAAACCGGTATAATTAACCTTGTTCAGGTCTATGCCTCCGCTAAAGCCATCGTCTTCGATATAGCGGATTAAGGATGGAGTGATTGCCGAAACTTGTGTGTATAGCTCAGTATGAAGCTCATGCGCTTCGGCAAGCTTGCTTTTGGCAAGACGACGTAGTAAGTTTTCCAGGCTACGGGCATTGATGGTTATGCCCATTTGAGTTTTGGTGGCAAGAGGAAGGATATAGCGCGCGTCTTCTTTTGCCATAGCTTCTCTTTCGCGGGGTTTTAGTCCAGGTAGCTCTGTTTGATACAGCTCGTTTAGCGCATTGAAGCTGGTTTCATACTCCGCAAAGAGAGCATCCATCAGTTGTTTGTATTGCTTCTTTATCTTGGGGCGTTTCGCTAATTCAGCTGGCACCACATAGTCTTTGGAAAAGGTTACATAGCGTTGAGACTTCTCTGTAAAAGAAGCCAGACGAGTACGTTGCACGGTATCAGTTAGCAGTCTGGATACACCTATCAAATCGAGATTAAAAACAGCATGCTCAGCTACAGAACTGTGTCCCATCTCAAAGATAATATTCTTGTTAGAGCTACGAGCTTTGCTAATTTCTGATAATGCCTCGCTGCGAAGTTCATCAACCTGCTTAATACTACGGCTTATTCTGGCATAGGCAGCAGAAAGCACTTCCGGCGTGGCAGTTTCACTATCTATGGCATCAATCAGGCTGCGATCAATATTATACCCGGCAACAATTAGCTTCATAATAGGGATATCCTTATAGCAATGCGCTAACGCTGGAAGCACCAATGCGGTTTGCACCGGCTGCAATCATGGCTTCTGCCTGTTCTTTGGTTCGAACACCACCAGATGCCTTTACTCCCAGTTTGGGACCGACTACGCTACGCATCAGAGCAATATGTTCAGGAGTAGCCCCTGCCGTTCCAAAGCCAGTGGATGTCTTTACGAAGTCTGCGCCTGCTTTCTTAGAAATCAGGCAAGAAATAATGATTTGCTCTTCGCTTAAGTAGCAGGTTTCAAGTATCACTTTCAGTAAAGCACCTTTGGATATGCAGAGCCTGGCAGTTTCATTTATACTGGAATAGGCAGCATCATAATCCAAAGATAGCATCGCACTAATGTTTTGTACCATATCCACTTCATCAACTCCGGCAGCAAGGACAGCAGATGCTTCTTGAGCAATAGCTGTTACAGAGCCAGCGCCAAGGGGGAAATTTATTACCGTGCAGCTCTTTACTTCTGGCAAAAGGCTTGCCTTTATGAGGGAAATGAAATGAGAATTTATACATACAGATGCTGTTTTATGCTCGTTTGCCATAGCACAAAGGCTCTTCACCTCTTCCTGGGTGGCAGTTGCCTTGAGAACGGTGGCATCTATTATGGAAGCTACGCCTGCTTCGGGATTGTAGGTCATATCAACTTTATCGGCACGGCAAACTTCACATTTCAAACATACTACATGGTCTCCACCGCAAGTACAAGCTTGATTATTGCCGAATAGTTTTATGGCAAGGCTTTGAATGTTGTTCATAATTTCTCCACAGTATTGTTGCTTAATTGACCACAGGCTCCAAACACATCAGCTCCCCGGCTTTTACGCAACATTATGGCTTGGGGCAGGCTTTGAGCCATTTGCATGAAGTCATCCACCTGTTTTGAGGTTGGAGAGCCAATAGTTGAGCCTGGGCCTGGGTTATAGGGGATGAAGTTTATCTTACACGAAAGGTCACCCACGAACTTGCGTAGGGCTATTAAATCTGCTTTTCCCATGTTATGCTCGGGTAGCATGACGTATTCATAAGTGATGCGAAAATTGGTTTTTCTAAGATAATACAGCGATGCTTGCTTCAGCTCGTGAAGAGGATATTTCCTGTTTATGGGCATTAGAGAATTGCGTTTTTCGTCTATAGCCGAGTTTAGTGAGATAGCCAGCTTAGCTCGAACACCGCTATCGGCAAAACTGATGATGCCCGGAACAATGCCACAGGTTGAAACGGTTGTGCGTCTGGGACTAAAAGCAAGGGTGGCATCGGATTGAATGATACGCAAGGCTTCCAGTACGTTGTCTAAGTTATCCAGAGGCTCACCCATTCCCATAAATACAAGATTGGTAACGCGAGTAACGCGTATGGAAGCATTTAGCGTGGATTCTTTTGCGAATAGCTTGCATTCCAATTCGGCAATAACAATCTGAGCTACTATTTCATCTACGCTAAGGTTTCTAATCAGCCCCATTTTTCCCGTGGCACAGAAGCTGCACTTGCGCGAGCAACCTACCTGGGATGATACACAAAGCGTGTTCTTTTTGGCATCGGGGATTAGAACGGATTCTATGATATGGCCATCTTTCAGTTTTAGTCTAAACTTAGCAGAACCATCTTTAGAAACTACTTTGCTGTCAACAAGCGGAATATCAAAAGAGAAAGTGCTTTGCAGGTATGTNNTCTACAGGAAGGTTCTTCATTTGCTTCAGGTCGGTGATGAAATGTGTATATAACCACTGTAACAATTGCTTAACACGGTACTTGGGAAATCTTTCGGCAATTATAGATTCCAGTTTTGAGGGATGAACACCTAAGATTGGAATTAGCATGGTTCGATGTCCGGTACACTAATAATCTGTAATTTGTTAAATTGCTCAGTATCCATGTCCATGTAGCTGCCATCCTCACCTGTTAAGTAGATCCTCTTGGATAATACATCAATTCTTACTACAAGCATCTTAACTCCCTTATATAAGGCGCAGGTGCCCACTAAAGGAAAATCTTTGGCTTCTTCGATGTAAAAGTCTTCTTCAAAATTCAAGCAACAGAGCAATCTACCGCAGGGACCTGAAATTTTGGATAAATTACCTGCGAGGTTCTGATCTTTAGCCATTTTAATGGTTACCTGATTGAAGCGTTTTAAGAAGCTACCGCAGCAATACTGATTGCCACACATACCGAATCCACCCAAGCGTCTTGCTTCATCTCTGCCAGTAGTTTGGTGAAGTTCTCTACGCGTCTTAAAAACAGTGGCAAGTTCTCGCACAAAGGTTCGAAAATCAATTCTGCCCTCGGCAGTAAAGAAGAAGGTTAGCTTATTGCCATCGTATTGATAGATGGTTTCTATCAGTTTCATTTCGAAGGGATATCGTTCCAGAATCTGTAGGAATGTTGCCGAAGCTTTTTCTTCTTCAAAGCCGATGTTCTTCAGCTTGTCCAGATCATCATCATTAGCCTTTCTGCGAATGCTATAGTTCTTTGCATTGTGAGCNNCCATGTCTTCATCGCTGATGCTAAGATGGACAACCTGGGCAATATCGTCGCCACGTTCCACTTCTACTATAATCAGGTCTTCAGGCTGTATGTTTAGCTCTGCCTTGTTTTCATAATATCCCAAACGTCCGG
>DIMZ01000097.1:4361-8708 GCA_002425825.1 Cloacimonetes bacterium UBA5553
TGCACTTACTTCTCCAATGAGTGTATTAGTTTATATAACTCTATTTCTGTGTCTGTTAGGGTTAGCTTTCTTCTGCACTTTACGGTTTTAGCTGTTTCACAAAAAGCATCAAATCGATAGGGCAAAAGTGATGATGCCTCACCCCATGAATAATCCGGTATAAAGTCTGAAATCAGGTCGCCTCCGTAAACATTGCATCCAATGCCAATAACTGTGCCTGTGTTTATGCTGCAGTTAATGCCAGTTTTTGAATGGTCACCAATTACGCAGCCCAGGAATTGAGTGCCGGAGTCCTGCTTAGTCTTCGTTTTATATGAATAGTAGGTTACATTCTTATAATTGTTTTTCAGATCACTGTTGTTGGTGTCTGCACCGAGATTAACCCATTCTCCTATGAATGCGTGACCCAGGAAACCATCATGTTGCTTGTTTGAGTATGCCTGAATGATGCATCCTTCTACTTCGCCACCAATTTTGCATACAGGACCAATACTGGTGCTGCCGTATATCTTTGCGCCTATCTTTATTATGCTCTTTTTACCTATGTATAGAGGCCCACACAGCACAGAATTGGCCATTACCCTGGCTGATTCGTCTATTATAATCGGGCCTTCTGAGGCATCCAGCACTACGCCAGGTGATAGCACTACATCTTCTGCAATCCATACGTTGTAGGGGTGCAAGACTGTAACACCGGGCTCAGTTTCGAAAGCATTGTCTTTGTCGTAAAAATACCTATCGAAATCCCAACGAATAAGTCTGTCATTATCATGAATCAAATCGCTTAGGCATTCGTATAGCTTTATGTCTGTATCTATCGTATCAAATTGGCTAGTAAGCTTAGCATCAGATGATAACTCCGAAAACCTATCGGTAGAAAGCGGGATGCAAGCGGCTACAATTGAATTATTGCTTATTAATATGTTGCCAGGCAAAATGTTGTTTATTGCTTCAATAGCCTTTTCAGTGATGCAGATACGTGAGTTTACGAACAGCTTATTATCGTCATAAGCTGCCTCATACTGCCAGTCCGGATGCCTTTCTTTGTATAATGGTAATAGCGATGAGTCTATCAGGATGTAAGGTGCTTCGTTATCGCAGAACTCAGCTTCCAACCTTTGTCGTAGCTTTAATACTCCACAGCGCAGATCTCCTATGCTGCGGTTTTGGGTTAAGGGGTAGAAGTTTATACTCTGATCGTCGTCAAATATTATTACTTGCATGTATTATTTCCTTTTATAGGGTTTTTTACCGTGCCAAACGAAGATATTGAACTGACCTAGTACCATGGTAAAAACAAGAAAGAATGTTTGAATAAGCAGCCAGATCGGGTAAAAAAGCATCATCTTTGCAGTAACGCCAAATCGGGTGCGGGTGTAGCTTACGAAAATGTGCTCTATCAGGATGCGAATGCCAAAGATGAGTAGTCCCAGCTTAAAATTGAACAACATCATTATTATACCGCCCCAATATATAAAAGCCATGGTTAGCAGAATAAAGAAGAACTCGGGATTGAACTTAAGCTGATACTTCATGTTGGATGCCCAACGGCTGCGCTGGTTTACTAATTGCTTCCATGACTTCACTGGGTGGGTGTGTACGAAACTTGCAGGAAAGAAGTTAAAGATTATTCGATGTCCTTTTCGTCTCATTAGCTGCATAAGATTAACGTCGTCGCCAGAAATCAGATGGCTTATCTTGCTAAATCCACCCACATCTTCATAGGCAGATTTACGATAAGCAAGGTTTTGACCAATGCATGCCCAACTGCGTCCCAATGTGTAACCACCGGCAAGAACCATATAAGTTAAGGCAAAGTCTAAATGCTCATATTTGTGCAATATACTTGCTTTATCCCAGTTAGGTATCAATGTTCTGGAGTAACCGGCAACCATGGATACATCATCGGTAAATAAAGACATCATGGAGCTAATCCAAGTGATGGGCAAAATGCAGTCTGCGTCAGTAGTAAGGATAATATCGCCTTTGGCAAGCTCAATAGCTTTTTCCAGTGCCTGCTTCTTGGGAGATATCACTTTGTCTCTGCCTAATACTTTTAAGTAGTTAAGGTTTAGCCCTTCTTGCTGATAAAGCTTAGCGACAGACTCCGTATTATCATCTGAATCATCATCGGCTAGAATAACTTCGAAAAGCTCTTTGGGATAGTCTTGGTTTTGCAAGCAAAGGAACAAGGCAGGAAGATTCCTTTCCTCGTTTCTTGCTACTATTATAACGCTAACCCTCTGCCGTTTGAAACTTATAGTTGGCTTATAATTCTTATAACCGAACCAAAAACGAATACAGAAACTAACGTAAGTTACAAAACCTGTAGATATAAGGAAGCAGAGCAGATAAAACAGAATAGACTCTAACATAATGTTTGCTATTGAGTTTCCAGCTCGTCGCGATAACCCCAACGGGTTGGGTAAAAATTGAACTTGAGTGTATCGGCAACAGCAGGGGGTACATTATTCTCGATAAAGTATTCCTCTATTCCACCATCGGAAACGAACCCAGATGTAGGGTTAATGGTTCTCTTTGTGATTCCAGAAGGCATGGTAAAGGAGTAACGTGGATCGTCCATCCTGGGTGTTCTGCCCTTGTTCTGCAGCCTTATGGCTTTAGTCATTATGGTTCCCCAAATGGGTGCGCAAACAGCGCTGGCAGACACAGCAGCATTGTTATCAAATCCATTCCAAATCCCAAGCGTAAACTGCTTGTTAAAACCAATAAACCAAGCGTCACGATGGTCGCTTGAAGTACCTGTTTTTCCTGCTACTTGCCATGAGTAGTTATTTCTTGCCGCGCCTCCTGTACCGGAAGAAACTACCGACTGAAGCATTGAAGTCATAATGTATGCCACTTCTGGTGAGCATACCTTCTCTTTGGGGCTGCTATTACGTTCCAGCACCTTTCCATGCATGTCTTCCACTTTGGTAATGAATACGGGTGTAGTTCTAAAACCCCCATTGGGAAAAGTAGTGTATGCAGAAATCAAATTTATGGGCGTTACTTCATAAGCACCCAAGGCGGCAGATAAGTCTTCTGCTTTGGCATTAATCCCAAAGCGTCTAAAAGCATCATTTACAGTGTCTAAACCTATATCCATTACANNTTACAGTTTTTACAGCCCAAAGATTATAGGAGTGGGTGAGAGCAGTTCGCATTCTGGTAAAGCCGTAATACTTGCGAGAGAAGTTCTGAGGATTCCAGTCTTTGCCATTTCCTCCCACAAGTTTTAAAGGCCCATCTTTTATTACAGTGGAGGGGGTATATCCTCGTTCTACTGCGGCAGTATAATATATAGGCTTAATAGCACTACCGGGTTGACGTTCTGCTTGAGTAATACGATTAAACTTACTATGAGTAAAGTTTCTGCCACCTATCATAGCGCGAACATGACCGGTGTTATTTTCCATTAGCAATAACCCGCCCTGGATGTATTTGGTAGCTATGTCTACGCTGTTTGGTTTTATGCTATCGTATCTTAAGGATGCGTTGTATCCTTTTTCGATATTGCGCAGATACTGGTTAAGTATGGAATCGGCATACACGGTTAAGTCAGGATCGATTGTGGTATAAATGCGCAAGCCTCCTTCAAACAGCTTTTCAGTGCCATACTTGCGCTCCAGATATAAACGGATATGCTCTATAAAATAGTCCGAAGCATATTGTTGCATTGATGAACGTTCGCCAATAACAGGGGCTGCGATGGCAATTTCGTATTCATCTTTATCGATCTTGCGGGCTTTAAGCATGCGTTTCAATAGGGCATTACGTCTTTCCAGCAAACGATCCGGATGCTTAATTGGGTTATAGTAATTTGGTCTTTGGATCATACCTATCAAAGAGGCTGATTCGGCAAGGGTTAGGTCGCGTGCGTGCTTACCGAAGTAGTATAATGAGGCCGTTTCCACTCCGTGGATTTGTCCACCCCAGAATATTTTATTAAAGTAAATCTCCAGTATCTCGTCTTTGGTAAATTCCCTTTCGATTCTAAGTGCCAGTATCACTTCCTTCATTTTGCGTGAAACTTGCTTGTCCAAAGTAAGAAACATGTTTCTTGCCATCTGTTGGGTAATAGTACTTGCACCTTGCGAGAAATCCATGCGAATTACGTCAATCAGTAAAGCTCTTATATTACCAAGAATATCAATGCCAAAATGATGATAAAAGCGTTTATCTTCACCAGTAATCAGCGCATCTACCAAGTGAGGTGGGAGCTCTTTCAGAGACACCAGTTTCCTTTTCTCAAAAGCAAACAAGTAAACCATCTTACCATTATGATCATAAACTTCTGAGCCAGACCTAAGGGTAAAATTACGAAGTTCGCTAGTGGGAGGTAGA
>DIMZ01000097.1:8776-8967 GCA_002425825.1 Cloacimonetes bacterium UBA5553
AGATCTTATATAGCCTTTCTTGTTTGTATTTCTTCATTTATTTCCAATCCCGGGTAATTTGAACTTCGCATCTGCATAAATCACTATGTATGCGACAATACTCCCGCTAATCAAAGCAATTAAGATTAGCATAGGTGTCAACATAAAAACACGACTGCTCTTAATAATTACATATCTAACCAGTATCAAAA
>DIMZ01000097.1:9002-13010 GCA_002425825.1 Cloacimonetes bacterium UBA5553
AATGCCGAAGATGCTGAAGCCCAGTTTGCCTCGATAAGCCAGATGCATGCACAACAGAGCACTGATTCCCCCGCCAACGGCAAGCAATGTGCTGGGGCTTAGTAGCGTGAAAGTAACTAATCCTCCCAGCAATACCTTTGCCATTGTAACAATTAGTGCATTCCTGAACTGGTGCTTACATACCAAATACAATACAACACCATTAGATAAACCTATTCTTAAGAATGGAATTGGGAAGAGGCGCATTATCCAGCTTTCTATTACATTTATGGACGCGGCAATGGCAGTAAGAAGTGCCAACCACATTAATTGCGAGTTTGGCCTCATATCTTTGAAAGGTACTGCTTCACTATGGGACTGTTACAGCTACAAAGATTATCCATGCTACCAGAATAAACCAGCTTACCAGAGTCTATGAATAATACTTCATTACCGATTCTCGACAGGTTACTTATGTCATGGGTAATGGTGATAACCGTGGCACTCTTAGCGTCTATTATCTTTGTTATGTAATATAAAACTTCATCCGAGGTAATTGGGTCTAAGCCGGAGACTGGTTCATCAAACACAATATATTTGGGATTATAAGCCAATGCTCTGGCGATGCCAATTCTCTTTCTCATTCCTCCGCTAAGTTCCGAAGGGTATAAGTTTGCTGTATGTTCCAAACCAATTATGGACAAACACTCCTCTACCCGGCTATCAATGGCATTTATATCATGCTCACCGCGCTCATACAACGGTAAGGCAATATTTTGTCTAACGGTGAAAGAATCGAGCAAGGCAGCATTTTGAAATACCATAGCAAAACTATTGCGAAGCGTTTTTATTGCATCTGCATCACTGTTATTTATACTGATTCCGTCGATAAATACATCTCCAGAATCAGGTGTATACAATCCCAGTAATGTCTTTATCAGAAGTGTTTTACCGCTGCCGCTTCTACCCAGGATAACGAGATTGTCATTATCGTATAGTTTGAAAGNNGAAATATCCTTCAATAGATGCTTGCCGTCTATGATTAAATATAGCTTATTTACTTCTATCATGCTTCAGCAGGTAGATGCATAGAGGAATCAAAAGCCCCGTGGTATTCGCAAAAAGGTCATACACCGACACAGATCTTCCAGGAATATAGTATTGATGATACTCATCGAATGTGGCAGTGAGTATCAGTACTGCATAAACTATAATAGCACTTAATCTTGTTAACTTCCTTGCCTTTAACCACGAATTCACTAACAAGCCAAGAATAGCGTAAACGGAAACATGCGCGAGCTTATCAAACCCAATAAGCTTTATTGAGGGAATATCCCTTGAGGGAATTGATGACATTACCCAGATGCAAGCCATCCATACCAATGCAGGCAGCAAGCTTCCCTTCAGTTTCATTGCTGGTATCCGGTAAGTTCCCAATTCATAGACAAGCCTCGTTTCTTTACTGCTGCTTTTACAGCCAGTCCATCATCGGCAACCCATATACTAAGCTTAGTGTCTTCATTTACAAAATTATGGGTTACCATATCCACGTAAGGTGTAGCTGTTTTTGATAAAGGATTAAACGAGATATCGTATCTAGTGGCATTGAACGTTTTGAACTTGGTTTTTACGTCTTCAATACTTCTCGAGTTTACTGTGGCTTGCCAAGCCGAGCCATTAGCATCTATTGGATACTTGTTTTGATTGGCTTTGCCGGACAATAACAGTGCCATAAAGCTATAAACATCCCGGCTGTTGGGATTTGCATAATAGCTACTTGTAGTTCCTGTCGACTTCCTGTGCATGCTTGCTTGGTTTTCTGTTCTGTTGTAATTAACAACAAACTCATCCTGCACAGTCTTTTGGTTTATCTTGCGAGTGTACGTTACTGGGCGCAACAGATTGTCGAGATCGATAGTATAGCTATTATTGAGCTTTGGGAAAATTGGTGAGTTACCTGATGACTTAGCGGTAACGATTACCCTGCCAGGTGTGTTGTTAATCGTGATGTTCGCCACTTTCAAGCCGAGAGATTTTACACTATACTCAGCAATACTGCCATAGGAATGGCAGCTTACCATAATGGCGACAACAAGGAGGGATATATGTTTACTTGTAATCAATTCGCTTAAGTTGAACCTGTTTAATGCTCTTTTCATCGCTATCAAGAACCGTTAGCAAGATGTGTTCGTTTACCTGAAGGCTTTCACCTACTGATGGAACGTGATTGAAGTGTGCCAGCAGGTATTCGGCAAGATTATCATAATCATCCAAAGATATATCTGTTGCGAACACTTGATTGAACTGGCGGATACTATACACACCGCTGATAACGAAAGTGTTATCGTCTTGTTTAATGAGTTCCGGAATCTCGTCCTGGTCGTATTCATCGCGGATGTCACCTACGATCTCTTCCAGTATATCTTCAAGGGTTATAATGCCGCTGGTTCCGCCATATTCATCAACTACCACAGCCACTTGCAGCTTCTTTTGCTTAAACTGATTTAGCAAACTCTGCACTTTCATGTTTTCGGTAACGAACCACACTGGTCTTTCAAAATCAGCAATGGTCTTCTTCTCTGGAAACAGCAACAAGTCTTTTACGTATATTATGCCCACGATATCATCTATAGTTTCTCTGTAAACAGGGATACGAGAATATCCGCTGGCTACTATCACGTCTTTTAGCTCTTCCAGGCTCTGCGATTCCTCTACAGCAGTAATCTTTACTCGTGGCACATAAATCTCTTTTATTTCGGCTTCTCTAAATCTGAACAGCCCAACCAGCATCTTCTTTTCATGTTCTTCAAGGCTACGGCTGCTGCTTTCGGATTGGATTAGATTATGAAACTCGTCATGAGTGAAATGTGGATTCATATGTCGATCTGCATTTTGCTTTGTTGAAATGAGATTGCTGAATCTTTCCAACACCCAAACAAAAGGATAGAGCACAAATTGCAACACTGTTAAGGGAAAGCTGAGAATCTTGCTGAGTACATCTGCTGTAGCTAGGGCTATTAGCTTTGGTATAATCTCACCAAAAAACAGGATAAGCACAGTTGTGGCAATCACTTGAACCGTAATAACAGATGATGTAGTATAGTTATATTTGTTAGCGATATGTAATGCCAACAAAGCTCCAAAAGAGGAGATTGCCATATTCACAAAAGTATTGCCCAGCAACAACGAAATTAACAGATGCCTGGGCTTTTTTAGCAACTTAAGTATCCTCTTTGCGCTTCTCCCCTCACTGTTTTCAAGTTTCCGCAGGTATATTCTGGATAACGAAAACAGAGCCGTCTCTGATGACGAAAAGAAAGCAGATAGCGCAAACAGGATAATGATTATAAACGCCTTACCGTCGTCCACTTATTCTTTCACCTTGATTAGTTCTTGATAGTATATCTCTTTATTTTCCATGTTTCTAGCATCTCGATTTCGGATATGGTCATAGCCAACAAGATGCAGCAATCCGTGAATAAACACGATCTGGAATTCTTCATGCAAACTTCTATTACCCTTTTGTAGAGCAAGCTGATTTGTGTCAATAACAATATCGCATTGTTTAAGCATCCTACCCTCTGATGCATTTCCCAATGGCACTTCGCAGTTTACAAAGCTTAGTATATCCGTAGTCTTGTCGCAGCCTCTAAACTGCCGGTTTATTCGTCGCATGTCTTCGCTATCGATTAAATTCAGACAGATGTTATAATTATTAACTGGGTCTTCATTATCGATAACAGCCTTTGCTATGTAAAATATCACTTCCTCGCTTATTGGGGCTACCCCAATGATGTCCAGCTCGATCATTTCGTTAGATTCCATCCTCTTTTACTTCAGGGTAATCCAAACGTTTTCGGTATATGCTTTCCAACACCGGAAGCATCGATTCCTTTACTGCTATCAGGTCTTTCATAGTGATTGGTGCTTCGTCAAACTGCCCTTCCCGGATTAGCTTGGCAATTGCATCCTCTATTATCTTCCTGATGTCGTCCTCGCTTACAATCTGCTTAGACTTGGCAGTTGATT
>DIMZ01000097.1:13085-15006 GCA_002425825.1 Cloacimonetes bacterium UBA5553
TGCCAGCATCACTAACACTGCTTCCTTAGACTGAGGTTTGGGTCCTGGATACTGATAGTCACTTATCTCCGGAGTTAAATTGCTCTTAATTGCCTTGTCATAAAAGTATCTAACAATAGAATTTCCGTGATGTTGCATTATTATGTCTATCACTGGCTGGGGTATTTTATACTTTACTGCCAGCTCTATTCCTTCAGACACATGGTTCTTAATAAGCTTGGCACTTTCAGTAGTAGGCAAGTCGTCGTGAATATCGGATGAGTCCTCATTGTTCTCCGTAAAGATATCGGTATTAATCACTTTTCCAATGTCGTGATAGTAGCTTCCCACCCGTGCAAGTAATGGATTTGCGCCAATCACTTCTGCTGCTCTTTCGGTAAGGTTCCCAACAATCAGGCTGTGATGATATGTTCCCACTGCTTCAGTAGCCAGCTTCTTAAGTAACGGATGATTGAAATCTAAAAGTTCGAGCAATGTCTGCTTGGTAGCCCGATTCCATTTGCGTTCATAAAATGGCACAATAAGCATTACGCCACCCATGCAGATGATGGCTGAGATTAGCCCCAACCCAATCGTTCTAACGGTAGTCATAAATGGATCATTTTTGTATATNNATAAGATGGTAGCTCCCGAAAGATAGAGCCCTATTTGAGTATATTCATGAAAAGCATTTTGTCTGCGCATTAGAATAAGAGTTATTAATGTGGAGAGAATAAGAATTACGGGTGTAAAGGTCTCCCAGTTTAGAAATGGGCTTACAACTAACAAACTACACATGCTGTATAGTAAACCGTATTCGAAGCTTACCAGTATGGCAGCGCATATGGCTACCATGGCAAAGGGGATTAGCACATTGCTATATCCTAATACATGATTGTTTATGGTTGCCAATAGCACAAGCACAACAAATCCTAAGTTCAATGGCAAAAAGTCTGCAACAGGTATTCGTTCTTCCTTACTTTGCACACCAAAATAGTGATTTGCGAGGCTAACAACAATAAAAACAAAGAGTAGCAGACCCGAAATTCGAAGCATTTCTTCCAAGGGCGATTTACGCATTTCGCGGCTTTTATATGCTTCATGTAATGATTCCAGTTTCTTTATGTCTTCCGGAGATACCCTGGCATTCTTGCGCACAATAACTTCATTTTGCAGTACAATGCCATCACTTTGTTGAATAGCTCCTATGCTTCGCTCGCTTAGTTCATTCAGCTTTTCATCATCTACTACCAAATTAGCTTTTATAAGCTGTGGTGCTATCTGCTCTGCAAAATCATGTTCTCCCAAGGCAGCTTTCTTCAGTTCGCTAATAGCGTCATCAATCGAGATGAATTCAGTGATGCTAATTACCTTCATCTTATCGTTTGCGCTAAGTAATATGCTGTCGGCTTCTGCTGTTTTATATATACCCTTGCGATACAATGTGCCAATCTTACTACGTAGATTGCTATACAGCCTTTCTCTTATGTGTGGCTTATAAGCGAAGCTTAATGCATCACTATTTATGCTCCATCCTGCTCTTTTAAGCTCGGCACTTAGGGCATTAGCATCGGTGTAAACATCAGTTTCTGCCAATATCGAGAAAATGGCATCGCAGGCACTTAGGGCATCGAACAACACTTCATCGGACACGCTGTATGGCTTGGACAATTCAGATATAGCTTTCTCTCGCTCGGCATTAAGCTCGGATTCTGGCTTTAACACGGGGAAATCAAAAGGAGCAAGAATCTCTGTTTCGGCAATCTGCCCGGATTTCAGCTTAAACTCCGGGTAGTTAAATCTACCAACAGCGAAGATTTGGTAAATACCTGTAATTACCAAGGCGGTTAAGATACTAAATATTACATATTTCGAGTTCATGGCTTCAGTTCGGCAAACTGCCTTATAATGTCAAGAAATTATGTTGCTTAAGCATCCCACG
>DIMZ01000241.1:0-1614 GCA_002425825.1 Cloacimonetes bacterium UBA5553
CTTTTGTTTGAAGATTTAGATAATTGTTGAATTGGAACTGGTAATTACCGTTGTACAAGTGATTATAATACCCCTTGTTAACTCTGCTAACGGTTGCGTTGCCAAGAGAAATGTTTGAAAAATCAGAGATTAGGGAAAGCACATGGAAATAGTCATCATAGTTAATAATAGCCCCATCTTGAACTAGTCCCTTATCTAAAGCTCCCAACAATCCCCACTTTGTAGTCCCAATTTTGCCTGTGCCTTTAAAAGCAAATGAAGGCTTGTTAATATTACGGGAATGGAACACAGTACTATCCAACCCAAATGCATCGATATCCTCAGNNAAAAGCGATTCTCTTCATATAAAACGGGTACATCTGTGTTATAAATGTCCTGCGCGTTATCAGGTGGGGCATCCGAAAAATCTGGGTTCAAGCTGACTTTTATTCTTGTCTGCTGGCTCGGGTTCAAGGTAATGTCCAAACCGACCATATCTGGATCAAAGCTCTCTGTCTTATTCAGCAGATCATAATTTTNNAAATCAATGCACGAGATCATAATTTTTCACAAAGTAAGGTTTGAATACTATGTTCTGATCACGTTTAACTGGATGAGTAAGTATGATCTCGTGCATTGATTTAAAATAATCTCTCTTCTGCTTTATGCTCGCATAAGGACTACTAAAGTTCTCTCTGTTCGTATAATTATAACGGCTTAATATCACTTTCCAGCGGTAGGGTAAACTATTTTTAAAACGTAAAGATCCCAAGGGGATTGTGAATGTGACGCTCCATGTAGAATCGTTATAACTGGATTGATAACTATATTTGCTGTCCCATTTATAGTCGATGCTCATGTCTTCGCGACGAATGCCATCGATCAAATGCCCACTGGGGTAGGCTAAAAAAGTATAAGCAAAGTAATCGTCAGGAAGAGTCGCAAGCTGTACTCTTACATTATCAGCCTTGATCCCTTCGTCTCTGTTTGCGGGGTATCCAGGGATAAAGCTATCATCTATGATACAACTAAAGTGGATGAACAGGTTGTCTTCATCCTGCCAAAGCCAAGCCTTGGTTAATAGAGTTTCAGGGTTGGAGTCGTCCGGATCTACCCGCACGAAGTCAGAAATAAGATTCCTGTCTTCTAATACTGCTTGCTTTGATAATGGGATTTCAATACCCTTCACAAAGTTGATAAATACCAACAATATCAATGATAACAAAGCTCTGCGCACTTTCAACTCCTTTTAAAATGGCACTAATATAATGATGGTCATTCACTCTATGTTGTTATGACGAAGCACTTTTATAATGCTTAAGCATTTTCACGGTTGCTAAATATGCAATTGCGGTAAAAAAAACCGCACAAAGAACAACTGCGGGATATATGCGGAGGCTTTGTCCTCCTTTTAATGCCAAGAGAGGGAAGTTTCCAATCACAATCACAGGGATTATGTAAGTGAAAAACCACCTTAGATACGTGGTCTTGAATATTACAGCCGGATATGTGGATAGTGAGAAAAAGGACGAAATCAGAGATGCAAAAGCATCCAGACGAACAAATATTATAGACCCTAAGTAGATAAGAATGTTGAATGCTGTGAACACTATGGTAGCAAGCCCAATCACGATT
>DIMZ01000241.1:1685-2916 GCA_002425825.1 Cloacimonetes bacterium UBA5553
CAAAAAGTATAGAATCTATAGCAAGGTTTATCAGACATTTCCAGTTCAAGCTACTGCAGTAGAGAAGGAAGAAGAGATTCATAGGTTTGATAAGTATATTGTCCAAGCTACCGTACTGGATGTGCCCTGCAAAAGAGTGAACTCCATTACCAAAAAGCATATTGTAAAGATCACCGGACAACTTGACAGATAAAACAAGTATGAAGAGATCCTCGATCGGAATCCCAAGTCCCTTGCCAACGTTTAGATAGAGGATATGATAAAATAATAGAGCGACTACTATATTGATAAGATCGGCAATCAGCTCCATGATAAAACTCTTAGTATAGTATGTCATACGTTTAAATCCCAGTAAGTTCACCATATAGTAGTATTGTATATAGCGTTTCATCCGATCGCCTCATATGATCTTCTACCCTTCGACCAAAGCCACCGTACAATAAACAAGAAGAGTAGCAACCAAAGCAATGCTTCTCCAACAAGTTGTACAAACTCATTCCAATTGTAGACCCCGGACATGATACAAGAGGGATGATAGACCAGGTATGCGGAAGGCAATTTGATGAGAACTACTCTGATTGGGGTAGGGAAGATGTCAAGTGGAAGAATATTTCCGGACGCGAAAGGCAATAGAATACCCAGTAGCTTCATAATAAATCCAATGTCCGTGAAAAAAAAAGCTAATATTGAGAGGGAATAAGTAATCAAGAATGACAACGGAGCTGTAATCAAAGCTAGAATCAAGAACTGCAGAATGCTATTAGCTTGGATATGTGGAATTAAGCTTCCGCTAATGANNNAACTACTATCAAGGCAAAAGAGATGGATACGACCCGAAGTGTATAATAGACGCTGAAATTGTGCCAATAATAACTGTAAGGTTTTACAAGATGGCTGCTAAGACCTCCGTTTTTGATATCATTGCCTATGTCCCACCATGTCCCGATTGAGAAGAATTCACTAGCTATCGTGGCTATGAGATAGTAAGCCAGTAATTGATTCAGTTGCCATGAGCCAATCTGGTATCCCATAGAATAGATGTATTTGGATAGGAGCAACTGACCCGCTAGGGGTATGATGACTACCAGAAAGCTTAGGATGAAATTCAACCTGTAGGCCATAGCTTCTTTAATTGTCTGTATTCCTAAAGCGACATAATAATTACGCATTTTTAAGTATCTCAGCAATTATCTCTTCATCGTCTTTCTTTGCCACTTTAAAATCCTTGATC
>DIMZ01000241.1:2927-4001 GCA_002425825.1 Cloacimonetes bacterium UBA5553
ATTAACCTTACCCCCATACAGGTTTGATATCTCTATGGCGGCGCAGTCCGAATCAGCCCTTAGGGTGATGATCTCATGTTGATGTTTTTCCAGAAGAAAGTCCTTGTCTCCCTGATAGATGATCTGCCCTTGCTCTAGAACAATGCAAGACTTGCAGCAATCGGTAATGTCCTTAATGTTGTGACTGGTAATAACGAAGCAGATTCCGTATTCAGTGTGACAGAAGTTGATAAAGTCTCTAAATTTGCTCCGAGTAATAATATCTAAGCCTGAGGTAGGTTCATCTAAAAAAACTACATTTGGCAAATGGATAAAGCTATAAATCAATTCCATTTTCGATCTCTGTCCCAGACTCATGTTTCGAGGAGGTTGATTTAGTTCATCTCCAAGATCCAAAGCTTCGGCAAAACTGGATAAACGATGATTGAAATCCTGCTTGCTATAGCCAAATATGTAGCGGGATAGCTCCAAACTCTGGATTGCTGGGATATCCCATACAAGATTTTGTTTGCCTCCTTGAAATAGTGCAATCTTGCTCTTGAATTCAGGCTTAAGATTGTATGGAGTATATCCCATGACATTAATAAATCCAGAACTGGGGTGCAATATAGCAGTGAGCATTTTAATCAGAGTAGTTTTACCAGCACCATTCTTACCAAAAACACCCAAGTTTTGCCTCATATCGTGAATAAACGATATCCCCCGAATAGCAGCAATATCCTTAAAACTTGGTTTGAATAACGATACAGATGTCTTTANNTCTTTACTCTGTAGTTTTTATATAGGGACTGGAGTTCAATTGCTTGATCAATTTCCATTCTAAAACTCTCGGTAATATTTTATCAAAACGTTTCTTGGGACATCCTTGGTTGTCTTCCATTGTCAATTTTCCCAATTGGCAACCACCATAACACATAGGTAGATACATGCAGGTCCCACATGAACTGAAACGTACATCACTCATATATGCTTCCATGCGCATTTTTATTAAATTGAACCCGTCTTTGATGTTTCCCATTGTGTATCTCTTATCACCTGTTAGACTTATACAACTATAAACATCTCCAAAACTGT
>DIMZ01000062.1:0-2575 GCA_002425825.1 Cloacimonetes bacterium UBA5553
ATGGAAAGCTACGTTACCTCTCAACCAACTTAGAACACAACCGAATGCACGATGAATATACTGAGATATTAATAGTTACAGCCCAAGCACATACAAAAAGGGAGGGGATAATTCCCCTCCCTATGCTATATAAGCTTTGTATTTACTTATTGTTACATTACTTCATCAGCAGCATTTTCTTTACTGACTTATGTTCTCCACTCTCAAAACGGTAGAAATACATACCAGAGGCAACGCTGTGGTTATTCTCATCCAAACCGTTCCACACCACTGTGTGTCTTCCCTGCGATAGCTGAGCATTAACCAAGCTCTTTACTAATTGACCTTTAAGGTTATAGATAGCAAGCTTGGCATTGCCGGATTTGGCAAGGGTGAAAGCAATGGTGGTGCTGGGATTAAAGGGATTGGGATAGTTGCTCTCCAAACCTGTAACCAGTATCGGTGCATTATCATCCTGCGGATTTGAGGAATATGGGAATGCAAAGGATATGGTTTCACTGGGGGAACCCTCAACTCCCAAGTATTGAACACGGATATAGAATTCATAAGTACCCATGTAACTTAGCGTTTCTGTGTAAGTGGTTAGCTCTGTAGTTGCCACGGGAACAAAGGAACCGGTATTGAAGCGTTTGTACACCTTGAATCCAAGCACAGGCAACACAGGGTCAATCGGGTTTTGCCAGTTCAGGTTCAGGACACCGGTGTCGTTATTAACCGTAAAGCTAAGTCCGATGGGATTGGGTAGGTCTATAAGTGTAAACTCCGTGTATTGAACTGGAGTTTGGGGGTTTATCACCACGTTGTTCACAGCCGAAGACTGGTGGAAAGGCACGCTTGCTACCACATTATGAGTTCCATTGGGCAGGAACAGCTTAAATTGACCGTCCTGATTGGGGTTTGTGGTGTAGCGTTGGTTCGATTTCACCCTTACCGTTGTGGGGCTAATGCCAGAGGTTGGATAAACCAAGCCATGCAGATAACCGAGGGTTTTATCCACACCGGTTAGCTGGAAGCTGTCTATTAGCCAGCCTGTACTGGAGGTTGCTCCATCCGAGCCAAAGCGGAAGCGGAACATAACATTCTGATTGGCATAAGAACTAAGATTGAAGGTAGGATTTGTCCAGGCGGGGCTATTGCCAGTCCAACCGGGTTGTCCGTTCAGGCCATTCAAGCTATTTGAGCTATATCCGGATGAAGGGGTAATAATTGTCCAAGTCTCGCCTCCATCTGTTGATATGGATACATTTGCACCATCGTAACCGGTTTCAAAACCATAACGGTGATAGAAGCTAAGCTGGCTGTTGGTAGTTAACAGGTATTGAGGTGTGTAGAGATGATACTCCACCAAGTTCGGGTATTCGCCTGAGAGATTGGTAGCCCAAAGCTTCTGTCCCGAATGTGCACTAATCTGAGCATGTGTTCCCCAAACCCATCCGGTTTCGGAGATAAACTGACCGTTATTCTGCTCGAAGTTGTTATTGATATTAGGATTGTTATACAACAGCTCAAAGATTGCCAATAAAGGGCTGCCATTGCTACTGGAGGCATTAAGCTGGAATGGCAGAATTGCATCGGTGATAGGAACAGCCGAGCAATCTACTTGGAACTTAAGCTGATAAACATCATTCGGTGCTATGCTTTCCATGTTAATCACCGGGTTGGCTATCTGCACCAAGGGATTTGAGGAGCTTAGGTTTATCGCCACGTTCTTAGCATCTATAACAGAGTCGTTAGACAGGTTCACTATAAGGTTAAAGCTTTCACCTGCATCAATAACGCCGTTGAAATTGGTTTCATGATCGTCCACCATGTGTGAATGATAGGACAATGAACTGGCTTTCACCTGAACGCTGAACAGCCTGTTCCACTGCATTTCGCCGGAGGTAACGGTTAAGGTGAAGGGAACCACTTCGCCATCTGGGCAGTTTGGAGAAACAGTAAAGGTGAAGGGTAGCTGATTCACGCCAGTTGCAGCAGGTTCCAGAGGGAAATACATAGCTTCTGAATTGGCAAAGCTGATGTATGGGCTGGTGGTGCTGATAACGGCATGGACATTCTCTGCAATTACATTTCCGCTGTTGGTAAGACCAACGCCCATGTTAACAGTTTCGCCTGGTTCGCATACGCCATTACCATTGGCATCGTCGATGTGGGTGGCGTCTATAACAAGGTGTGCCACTAATTAGTAGGTGGGAGCATTGGTAATGTATATTGCCTTGCGGTGGCTTAAGGGTGCTGCAGCGGTAGGATATACGTTATTAAAAGTATATTCCAAGCCAACTCTGCCAGTATGGTCTTTTATACCAATTGTGGCATAGTTGCCATGACGTGAGCCGGTTTGCGAATCTACGTTATTAAAGGTGTGATATTGAATCTTGATGGGGCCGTCGCCCAGGCTGGTGGGGTATGTGGTGGGATTGTATAGTATCACCTGGAAGGTCTCGTTGTAAGTGCCGTTTGCACCGCCATTACGCATGTTATACCATTCTATGGTGAAAGTATTTTCCACATGGTTGTACCAAGTGTAGATACCCGATCCACTAACAGTAGCCAGATCATCCCAGAAAGCAGCAAT
>DIMZ01000062.1:2591-9331 GCA_002425825.1 Cloacimonetes bacterium UBA5553
CCCATTGCGCCAGGTAGCCTGAAGTTTCTAAATTCTGCATTGGCAGTTACACCCATTGCTATGAAACCATTTGAGCATACGGTAATCTGGTTGTAAACACGGCCATAGAACTGGAAGGGGAATGGCAGGTCAACCACAGCAAGTGAATTTGCGCCAACCTGGTCTCCTTCATTACCGCTTACATAACCATCGGAAATGCTAAGGGCTGTGCCCAATCCACCTTCTGCCGGGGAAATTCCACGCCAGTCATAAATCGGTACATCATTATAGCCAATGTCCATCCAATCGTATATTACATAACCGTAAGCATCAGGGCCAAGCGGATCATTAACTGTAACTGAGCCAATGGTTAGGGTGAAGTCCACATATTGTTCGAAGCCGGAATCGTTGAATAGCCTCATCCTTAAGGGGATAATCATCCCGGGAATGGCAACTGAACGGGCAAAGACGCTAAAGCGGTTTGTGCCTGCTGTTACATCTATACCCACAGGAAGGCTGCCGAAAAATGCTTCATTGTCTGATATGCCAAGTATGTCATTCAGTGTGGTTAGCGTAGCATATATCCCATCAACTGCATGTGCGCCAATATTCTTAACCGTTACAGTAAGTTCTGCTTCTTCACCTGGGTCTAACACCTGATTGTTGGTGTCTATCACAAGGTATGAGGTGAAGCTGAGTTTGGGAGCTTCCACAGACATGAATTCTGAGATGTGATATTCATTGGACTGGTTATCTGTAAGATCAATGAATAGTCTAAGCATGGTGCCGTTGGGTGTGTTGGGAGCTACTTGTATTACCACAGGTGCAGTATTGAAGCCTTCTTGACCTCCGGGAATGGAGATATAGCTAATCTGGCTGTTTACAATGTTTATGTAGGGGCTATCGGTGGTAATAGTTCCGCTCAAGCCGGAAATGGGAGCTGTACCTGTATTTGCCAAAGCAAACAGCACTTCTAAGGTCTCTCCATTACCAGCTATGCCATTGTTATCGCCAATGGAATCACCCAGGTTGTCGTCGTCTATCACTATTTGCCCGGGTACCAGGGTAGGAATATCTACTATAGATATGGTATTCTGCTTGGGCTTAAAGTTGTGTTTACTAACCGTTAGCACAGCATTGCCGGCAGTCATAGCCGTAGGAAGCACAAGCACTACGTGCCCTTCAGCGTCTGTATAACCGCGGGTAAGTATCACAGAGCCAAGGCTAAGGGTTACTGCTGCACCCTCTACCGGTATGTTTGCACTATCGGTTACAGCCACGTCATACAGGCTTAATCCTAGAGGAATAAGGGGCTCTGAAACAACATTGAAAAAGTTTGGGATGCCGGTGAATACTTCCATGGTGGGATCACCCATCAGATTGCACCAATGAGTGAAAGACTGCACGTTGCTGGGGGAAGAAACACCAAATATCTGATGCATATAGAGCTTGCCATGCAACACCGCTTCACCCATAGTGCGCATGTTATGAGCAAAGACGCCATCAAAGATGCCGCCATGAAGCACATTGTTAAAGGTTGTGTGTGTGCTGGCAGTACTCATACCTATGGCTGTTACAGAACCTTTGGGCACAGCGGGTGTGCCATAACGTAGCAGTTGCTCTGTCTCTGCCAATCCACCACTATAGTTGCCGGTGGCACAGGTTATCACCACAGCATGATGTAGCCTGAAAGCATTTGTAAGGCTGCTCTCTGATGGAGGAACCCAGTCTATATATCCTCTAAAGCTGTAAAAACCCACGCCTTGATTTATCGCCTGCGTAGCAATTGACAGGCTAGGGGATGATGAGTATGCTTCAGTAAAAGTATAATTGGGGTTGGTAAGCAAGCTGAGTTCTTTTATGTACTTGCTGATATACATGGTGGATATGCCGGAAGGAGCATTGTCTGCTTCCAATAGGATTCTGTTTAACCAACCGGCTGTTGCAATGTTTATATCCCTTTCGTATAGGTATATTTTGTTTAGAACCGTGCTAAGCTGCGATAGGTTTTCCACAGAGATACGACCAATGAAGCAATCACCCAAGAGGTCATTACCCGCGAGGTGAGTGTATGGATAGTCTCCCCCACCATTTGCTACTGTGTATGCAGGAATGGCATAGCTTGGGCCGGTGTCGCCTATCAATATAACGAAGTCGGGACGGGTAGCCAGATTGTTATACTTGGCAAGGATGTAGTTCTTTATTGATTCGTTTGATGTTCCGGCTTCATTGGCGGCAGTACTGGCAAGCATCACATCAGCACCTTTTTGTCTTTTCCACAAAGCAAAGTCTTCAATTGCAGAGATGTACAGCGGGTCTGAATTGTAGCCGTAAATCATTAGTATCTTGGGGGGTGAATTTGGCACCAAACGAGAGCGATAGTCATCGAAATTCAAGATCATGGCTTCATAGAGGTTGCTGAACACAGAGGATATCTGCTCTGGCTCGAAGGCAAGTTCGTTCTGCGCAGGCTCATTTATAAAGTTCAGCTTGAAGCGTATGTTATTGTGAACCGTCAGATCACCACTTTGTGCATTGTAAGAAAATGGATTTATCTGAATGGTTACTATCCTAAAGTCTCGCAGTATCATGGGATCACTATATTGAATGGCAGCTTCGGGATAGTTGCTGCCGTTGCTGTAATACTCCTGATTTATGGCGAAGCTTTTGGGTGAATCAATGTATTCACCCTGTTGCACCGGATATGGTATAAAGCCAGATAACGTGCTTTGCTGGGAAGACAACACCTCTACGCTTACTCGCCCATTAGCCGGAACAGCTATAGATGTGGTAATTGTGGGCAGCTCGGGCAAGCCTCTTTCCAACAGAGTGCCAGCACGCGGTATCTCTACTTTTTTATATGTCACGCCAGCGGATACTTCATCCGTTACCGTGTACTCAGGAAGGGCAAAATCCACTATCATGCCGGAAGAGCTTTTCGCTCCCATCGTGAAAGCAGAATTGAACGAACGGTAACTGGACAAAGTCGCATCACCGAAGGCTAAGCCCGCAATTAAACACGCGAGCAGCAGCATGGTTACTTTCTTCATTGAAACATCCTCAAAGCTAGTTTGTAGTATATGAACGTTGTAGCAAGACCTGTTCCAAGTTCATTATAGATTATAGTATAACATCATTTCATGGGGGTGCGGTCTTGCGGACACAGCCTCGTGTTCTTTAAGCTTCATGGCGATATGGCTTTCGATTAGTTCTTCGTTGAAAACGTCACCCTGAAGCAAGAACTCATGGTCATCTTTAAGGGCTTGCATTGCTTCTGCCAGGTTTGCAGGAATGGACAGCAGCGAGGCTTTCTTTTCTTCGCTCCAGGCGTACACGTTATCATCAAAGGGCCCAAGATTATACTTCGCAGGGTCAATCTTGTTCTTTATGCCGTCAAGGCCAGCCATTAGTATCGCGCTCATGGCAAAATAGGGATTGCAGGTACCATCACCAGTGCGGAATTCAAAGCGTTTGCTTTCCGGGGTATTGGCGTACTTGGGAATGCGAATGGCAGCACTGCGATTGGCAAGGCCGTAAAACAGCTTTACGGGTGCTTCAAAGCCTGGCAACAAACGCTTATAGCTATTGGTAGAAGGATTGGTGAAGGCTACCAAAGCACGTCCATGCTTCAGGATACCGCCAATAAACCATATTGCTTCTTTGGACAAATCGGCATATCCGCCCTTCTTATAAAACACATTCTTGCCTTTCTTGTGCAGCATTATATGGAAGTGCATGCCATTTCCGGCGTGATTATATATTGGCTTGGGCATAAAGGTGGCGGTTAAGCCATGCGCCAAAGCTGTTCTACGAATGATGTCTTTCATTATCATCACATCATCGCATATCCGGGGGAACTCAAGCAGTTCAGTTTCTATCTCCTGCTGAGCAGACAAGCCAACTTCATGGTGGTGATAGCGCACCTTTATGTCTTGATCTTCAATTAGGTCAACCATCTCCTGGCGCACTTCATAGAACTGGTCAAAGGGTGTATCCATGTGATAGCCTTTTACATTGTCCAGGCTCATGGCATCCACGTCGTCCCAGTCNNGGCAAGGATTCTTTGGTCTGGCGCGAACTGATGTTGTATCCCGCACTAAAGGGATCGGAATTATACTGAGTAGTGTCGAACAAGTGATATTCCAGCTCAGGAATCCAGGTGGAAGTATCGGCAATACCTGTGGAGAGAAGGTATGCATGCGCTCTGTGGGCTACGCTACGCGGGTCTTTTTTTACTCCGACGCGTGTTTCAGCATCGCAAATTGAGCAGATCATGCGCAGGGTGGGAGTCTCGAAAAACTGGTCTATATGCGCTGTTTCAATATCCGGCATAAGCACCATATCCCCGCTTTCCACGCTTCTCATTCCGGGAATAGACGAGCCATCAAAAGGGATTCCACGCTGTAACACGTTTAATATTCTTCTTGCTGGGAAAGTGATGTGATACCATTTTCCATCCAAGCCGCAATACTTAAGGTCAATCGCCTTAACGTCGTGATCGGTAATCATTTGTTGAATCTGTTGCTGATCCATGCTTGTTCTCCTGTATGTTTTCTTTTGTTTGTTAATTGTATTATTGCTATTGCCTTACACTATGCCCAGTAGCTGCATGGCGAATTTAACCGGTGGCATTACTAACGTGCCAATCAGGTTTAGCCCCAAAAGGCGAGAGCCAACAATGATGGCAAAGAGGTATATCATCCCTTTTCGTTCCTGCATTGTCCACTTATAATACGCAGTATCGGTTAATGCCATGCCAATAACCTTGGAGCCATCTAGCGGTGGCACGGGGATTAGATTAAAAAACGCCAAGAGCAGGTTCATAAATATCACATAAAAAGACACAATCTGCACTATGGGGACGCTGCCCAAGAGGTGATATACTACCGCAAATGCGGAAGCAATCAGCATGTTCGACACTGGCCCTGCCAATGCCGTTAAGCCCGAATCCCGCTTAAAGTTACGGAAATTATAAGGATTAAAGGGAACCGGTTTGGCATAACCATACACAAATCCTGCCGAGAAAAAGAGCAATAGCGGCAGGATAATGGTTCCAAAGAGGTCTATATGCTTTATGGGGTTCAGGCTAAGTCTGCCTGCTCGCCTGGCAGAGTCGTCACCAAGCCAGTATGCTGCCAGAGCGTGGCTGAACTCGTGTACAATTATACTAAGGAACACAATTGCTATTATCAGTCCGTTTTGGATTAGTTTTATAATGGGATCGGCGTTCATATCTTCCTTATTTTTATAAACTTTCTCTTTCCTGCACGCAGCACCATTCCATCTATGGGCTCAATTGCCGCATCGATAGACGTAATCTTGTTGCCATCCAGGCTAACTCCCCCACCCTGGATAAGCCGTTTTGCCTCTCCACTGCCGGAGCACAGTCCACTATCGGTTAAGAGCTTAACTACTTTGTAGCTGCTTTCTGAGGTGCTATACTCGGGGATGTCTTCTGGTATCTCTTTGTTNNAATGCTGCTTGTGCGTTTTCTGCTGCCTCGGAACCATGATATAGGCTTACAATCTCGCGTGCCAGTCTTTTCTTCAAGATCATCGGATTTATGCCGGAGCTAAGCTCTGCTTTTATGGCTTCCAATCCATCGGGATCGGTGGTAGTGGCATAGCAGAAATAGTTCATTATCAAGCTATCGGGAATGCTCATCACCTTGCCAAATTTCTCGTTGGGCGGATCGAACACGGCAATGTAGTTATTCAGTGATTTACCCATCTTATTCACGCCATCGGTTCCTAGCAAGATGGGTGACAGCACTGCCACCTGCTGTTCCATGCCGAAATAGCGCTGCATATCGCGTCCACATAAGATGTTAAACTTCTGCTCGGTAGCTCCAAGCTCCACATCGCTATTAATGGCTACAGAATCATAAGCCTGCAATATGGGATACATAATCTCGTGCATACCCAGGGACAAACCTTGCTCGTAGCGGTTGCGGAAAGTGTCGTGCGCCATAAACTGTGCCAGGGTAAACTTACCCATCATCTTTAGCACTTCGCTCATGCCCATTTTGCCAAACCACTCGCTCTGATAGCGAATCTCGGTTTGTTCAGGTTTCAGCACCGTATATAGCTGTTCCATATACTTTTCGCTGTTATACTTAATCTGCTCAAAGCTAAGTGGTGGACGCGATTCATCCCTACCGGTAGGGTCACCAATCTGGGCGGTAAAGTCACCTATTATAATAACTCCCGTATGCCCTAGGTCTTGAAACTCACGCATTTTGCGGATGGGCACCAGATGCCCGATATGAACGTCATATCCGGTTGGGTCGATGCCATATTTTATTCTAAGGGGTCTGCCGACCTTGGCAGCACTGGCAAATTTATCTTTCAGCTCCGCCAGGGGGATAATCTCTTCCACGCCCCGACTGATGATCTTCAGTTCATTTTCAAAAGCCATTATTTCGTCCTATTTGTTGATTTTTCAGGTGCAAGCACATCACATAATATGCCATTATTTGTCAAGCGATATGGGTTACATCAGCTTATGAAGCCAGTTATCAGTCTATTAATAGCATAACTGAACAGCCTGCAAGCCAAACGAGTTTTACCAAATCTGGAGTCTATTCGGTAGTCTCGGTTGGCATAGTCCTCATGCTTTTATGCCGGATGAGCCACAGATACAGAAGTAGTCTTTAAACCACAGAGGCACAGAGATAACAGAGGATTCGGAATGTTAACTACAAACCACTGATGGAGCAAACTGATAACAAACCGGTTTCAACCAGTATCAGATTATAGGCG
>DIMZ01000033.1 GCA_002425825.1 Cloacimonetes bacterium UBA5553
CATACCGCGGTGTTTGATATGAATATGCACTACCGCGCCAGGGTGAACGTGATGCAACGGCCAGTAGAAACCGGAGGTAAAGGCTATTATTTTATAGGTCATCATGAGATTATGATTCCGCTACTTATAAAATCACTGGTGTAGAAAGGGGGCTGGCTACAAAGGCTATGTGCCAAGTATGGCATGAGGCATAAAGTTTGCATCTTTATGCTTGACAAAGATTATAAAGCCGATAACCATGTCTCAAGCCTTTACAAGGGGGTAATAGTATGCTTAAAAGGATGCTGGCAATACTGCTCGCTATCGTTGCAACATTCATGATTTCTAGCTGTGAAGACACTTCGCCCATACCGATATTAACTACCAGCAGTATCCGAAGTGATGGTACTGGATTTACTGACAACGATTCTCCAACAAGTTATAGCACACTCAGGAGCACTTACTACCTATCGGATGATTTGATATTCTTGCTTAGCGACAAGCTTAGCCGAAAATCCCTTTCCAGCTATGGCGAAACAGTGTTAACGCCCGTGGGAATGGAATTAACCGATAAGGAATACCTCGCGATAGATAAAGCGAATCAGGTATTATACTTCGGGGCAAATGATGCCATTTACAAAGTAGGATTTGACGGACAAGGCTTAGTTCGCCTATCGCAGAATGATGGGAACAAATACTACGCTCCTGCCTTGTCTGCTTGTGGCAGGTATTTAACGGCAGCAAATGATACTTGCATTGCCCGCTTCGATATTGAACAATATCAGTGGAACTATGTGAACGTGCCGTTTGGGTCATTGTATGGAATATATGCAGCGGATGAAAACGCTTATTACTACTACAGCAAACATATATCACCTACAAATAACAACGATTATGTGAAGCTGATTAGGCTGGATGCTGCTACTTTGGCAAGTAACGAAATGATGTCGATGATAGATTATGAGCCTTTTTTCCAGACCCACAGGCGGCAACTGGAGATTAGCAATAATTGCAGGTATTTTGGCATGCAACATGTTATAGAGCCCTATCAAGAATTCTCCTGGTGGGGTTCACTTCCCTGGCAACGCTTTTCCAGTGATTTACAGGTGTTCGACAGGGTAGCCGCTCGGGTTATTGTAATTCCCAGTAGCTTCACATTCGCCTTTATACCCGATTCGGATGAAATGCTATATTCTCACCTGATGTATGGTATGGCAGATCTTATGCGGATGGACTTAACAAATAGCGAAAGCACCATGATTTGGGACGGATTTTACCAGACTAACATCTATTCTTATTCAGTAAGCAGGTTGATTCCCCGCTATGATGGTAGGAAGGTATATATCCACGGTTGGAAGAGAGCACGAGCATAAAGCTACCGGGCTATATGCTAACCGGAAGAACAGCTAGTTAAAGCCGTGTATGACGATTAATTATGCAATCCGAAATTCAGTCCGATTGTGGAGCGACGCTGCTTGCCTACGCCATTGCCGGGGATAGAAAACCGTGCTAAGTCTACTGTGTAACGCAATTCTACCCTCACCTTTGTAAACTGGTGGCCAGTGCATATTATTATTCCGGGCATGATAGTGTCGAATGAATCCTTCAAGTCCACTACTTCGTATGGGGTGTGAGTAAGATAGTGCTGCCAAATGCGGGCTTTGGCATCCAGCATGAGGTCTGTGTACATTCCTATACCAAAGAACTTCTCGGTTTTCTCTTCTTTTTTTANNATGGCGCGTATGGCATAGGTGCTAAGGTTTACATCCATGTCCATCACATAGGGATAGGGATGAACAACCACCCTTTTGGCATAAAATGCCTGCCCGCTAATGCCGGAACGAAGCTGGATGTTTTCTGTAGCGGAGTAGATAAGGTTAACTCCAAAAGTTGAATTGCCTTTGGACTTCCAAAATCTCCCCGTTTCACAATCAGATGCCATGCCCAAGCCATACCCTAGCTCAAAATCAAGTTTGTAACTATCCCAGGAAAAGGGGGACTTGGCAGGTTGCTCCTCTGTTGCACAAAGGGCGACAGCCAAACTGATAAAACATAATGCTAATAAGAAACCTTTCATTGTCAATCTCCTAATATGTAACTTGTTAGAATGGGATAATTTGTCAAGAGCTTTGTTGCGTTAGTTAACTTAGTAGCTTTCAATGTAGATTGTAAAGAGTCACCCAAATCTGCAAATGGGCGTCGGTGTGACAAGTGGGGATAAGGCTTTTATTGGTGGGGATTTATAGCGGACTGGTTTTAGACTGTGTCACAGCGTCGTTTGGACGTTTTTGGACTTTTTTGATCACCGTTTCTGCAAATATGCGCCGATTTTGGACTGGTTTCGGATATTCCTGTAATTCAAGAGTTTACTGCGTTTCAGCAAAGCTGCAGGTGGACAGCGAGTGTGCCGATCAGAAAAATGTCACTGGTCTGATCTCCGTCCAATATCAGAGGTTTAAAGTCCAAATTGAGGGGTTCGAGTACCAGCGCAGCCCTTTTGTGATCTAGCTTTACCCGCTTCAGGGTGATGCCTCCATCGACCCGCACGGCACAGATCTTGCCATTGGCGTTATCCCAGTCTATAGTCTTGTGGATCAGGACGATATCGGCATTCTTGATCTGCGGAGCCATGCTGTCGCCATTTACCTGGAAGGCCATGTAGTTGGATGCCCCACTGGGAATGTAACTATCTGGTATTTCAATCTGTTTACGGGAATCCCGATCATCCACTGCTTCCATAGGGGCTCCGGCGGAAATTTCCGCCAGGATAGGGAACACAGTAGAGCGGATGTAAGTATCTCCATATTCGTCAATTAGGAGCTGCCTTCCACTGACGATCTGATAACGCTGGTTACGCCTGATGGCAGTATCTTGCTCCCAGGGGCCGGGGATCATCATCGGTCCTTCACCCTTCAAAACCCAGTTGATATTCACTTTTTCCTCTGCCAGTTTGAGCAGAAAATCGGGGTCGGGGAGGCGTTCATTGGTCTTATATCTGATCACTGAGTTCTTGGAAACACCAAATTTTTCTGCGAACTCCCACTGCTTCATATTCATTGATTTCATCAGCGTTTGGATGCGGTCGCCGATCGTCATTATGTTCATTCCATCCCCCTTAGGGCACATTTTAGCATTGACAATATCCGTATGGGTATCATTATGTATCTGTGCGCAACGCTAAATAACCACTGCGTTATGTCAAGACTAATTATTCATAGGGTGATTTTGCGGCGGAATATTCCGCCGCTGCTGCGAGGTTCAAACCAAGTTCCGGTTTTCGCAGAAAGGACTTCCCAAGTTATTGCGATTGTGTGCAGTAGCACCCCATTAACAAATGAGGGAGGCGCTTATGAAAGCGACTACTTACGAGCCTGGCAAGATGGTGGGTGAAATGTCACACTGTGACAAAAAACTCGCAGTGACCTGTGTCACACCGAAGCCCAAACGGGAATCGCAGCAGTTAAAACTAATAACGAGAACGATTTTAAGGCATGTCACACCGAGCGACGGTGTGACAAAGAGGAAAGTGCTCGGTGTGACACGTAAACCTGAGAGATTTGTCACAGCGACGGTTATTCAGAGTGGAATCTATATAGCGAGACTAAGAATGAGCAAAGAGACGATCAAGGCAATCTGGCTTACCATTGAACGGGTGGCTGAACTGAAGGGCTGTTCAAACAGGACGGTCTGGAGATACATAACCGGGCAGCGGATGCTGACTCACAAGCAGTTAGTGAAATCCGGGCAGCGTAATGTCTGCAAGACCTTTGTGCTGACTAACCCGGAGATCTACGATTTGGAGATTAATGACTGCGAGACTCGCGGTGTCACACCGTGCCATTATCTGGAAGCGCAGATCGAAGTGGATGGCAGGATCATCACCGGAGCCCTAGTCTACGGGTATGCTTCCGTTGATCATGATTTAGTTGGAGGATCGGATGAGCTTCTATAAAGCCAGCAGTTCTGAATACGCTGAGTTCTATCACAGCTATGTGGTAACCGGGAGTAAACAGACAGTCGCACCGGTGACGTTCACGATCACGAAGCCGGAAGAGCCGGTCTCGGATCAGGACATTAAAGATAGTGATGAAACCGGGAGCAGCATCGATAAACCCGTCCCAGTCATCGGACCCCGCTACCGGGAACGCAATCCTGATGACTATATCGATCTGACTCCTCCCGAGTATATACCATATAAGTATGAGAACG
>DIMZ01000103.1:0-141 GCA_002425825.1 Cloacimonetes bacterium UBA5553
TTTCCCTTATTAGTACTGGGGTTGTAATTCATCGTGGATATAAAGCATGCGTTTATACATATACACATTCAACCTAAACATCTCTTGTTCAATGACTCTAACTCCACTCTCCACTAGGAACCTCCCCCTTGTATCCCAATT
>DIMZ01000103.1:223-560 GCA_002425825.1 Cloacimonetes bacterium UBA5553
TTTGATTATTTGATTATTTGATCAGATTGAAACTGTCTTGAAGCTGTCATGAAGCAGTATTAACTTCGAATTTAGTATGGTAGATACAGAATATTGTAGAGGGTTTAGTTGTGCAGTTTTGTGGACTGGTTAAAGGGGTTATTAATGATTATGGATTGTTGGTTGTAGGTTGACGGGTTTTCATCATGTATTGGATGCAAATAGGGCAGTTTATTTAAGACGCTTACTTTTTGCGTTTTGCCTGGCGAAACTCCCATGGAGGAATAGGCTTTGACTCTTGCCACAAGCCGATGCGTTTGTTTCGAGCACTTGCTTCGATAACTGCCAGATTAGCATC
>DIMZ01000103.1:571-742 GCA_002425825.1 Cloacimonetes bacterium UBA5553
TTAAGGTTATTGTTCACATCGTAAAACACAGTTCCCAGATACCTATTATATCTGTCTTTTCTTGAGTAAGTCACACGGACTTGTTTGCCAAATACCTTAGCAGAAACAAATTGCTTAGCTTTGCTTCCGTAGGCTTGTTTCAATTCGGGGCAGTCGATTCCGTCCAAGCGA
>DIMZ01000103.1:782-2250 GCA_002425825.1 Cloacimonetes bacterium UBA5553
GCCGTCCAAGCGAATGGTGTAGCTTGTTTTGTTCTTAAGTACTACAATGGTATCGCCGTCTTTCACCTTCATCACCTTGCCTGTTATGCTTTTAGCGGATAGTTGCGAAGCACATAGCAAGCATAGCACCGTCAAGAGAACAAGCACTTGGGGCTTTGGTTTAGATATACCCCAAGTGCATATAGAACTGCTATTTAACATATTATTTGTCTGTTTTGAAGCCCACTGGTTTGTTTTCGTTTTGGCCCTGAACCTTGATCTCGCCAAACTGGGTTTCGTAGGTCTCGATGTTCTTTTCCAAAATCTGCATAAGCTGTTTGGCGTGAGATGGGGTCATTAGCACGCGTGCATAAATTTTGGCATCAGGAATACCGGGAAGGATGCGTCCACAGTCCATAATGAATTCCGAAGGTGAATTGGTGATCATGAAGAAATTGGCGTAGGTGCCTTCCCCCACTTTCTCGTCGATCTTAATCTGAATCTGGTTTTGTTGCGGTTGTTGGTTTGCCATTGTGTATCTCCTTGTTATTTATTATAGTTGTTGCATCAAGTCGGTGTAGCTGAGTATTAGCCCCGAGCTCGATATTTTGTCAATTATCTTGTTGTAATGCGCCGATTTTTGGCATAGCATCATGTTACCCACTATTATTATGCGCTGTTTTGCCCGGCTAACTGCCACATTTAGTTTGCGGTCTATCAGTTCGTCGTCGGAGATGGATTCCAAGAGGCGAAGGTCGTTTTCAGACCTTATGGGCAAGCTAAGGATTATGTTGCTTCTTTCCGATCCCTGAAAGCGCTCTACAGTGTCTATTACAATAGCTTTATCAAGCTTGTTTATGCTATCCCTTAAGGCATGAATCATAGCTCTAAATGGGGCTACTATGCCAATGTCACGTGCTGGGTGAATCTGAGAATGGTTACTTATCAGACTGGCTGTAATGGTGCTTATCAGTTCTACTTGAAGCGGGTCGTAATGCGCAGATTTAGCCGGAGGACAGTCTATCCATATCAAGCGATTGGTCAAAAACGGAGGTTGCCCGGGCATGACATCAAGAGCTTTATGCTGCTCAGGAGTTGCTGCCTTTAGCTTGTTCTGATAGTAGTCGCTAATTAAATCGGCAATGGCATTGTGCATTCTGTAGTGTTGGGTTAGCATAACCGTAGATTGCGCAAAGCCATTGGAATTATATAGCTTATACAGCCTTTCCATTAGTGACTGATGATAGCTTCCATAGTTCAAGCTATGAAGCTCAGGGCTATTAAAGCTATAGGGGACGCTATTTTGCACGCTGATGGGAGGAAGCTGGTTTTGGTCGCCAATCATAATAGTTTTGGGAGAGCGGGTTACCAGACCCAAGATGCTGTTTTCTATTATCTGCGACGCTTCGTCAATAATAAGCTCATCTATTTTTATAATGCGCATCATGTCTTGATACCAGGCGTTGGCACTGTTTGTAGTGGCTATCCA
>DIMZ01000103.1:2303-2450 GCA_002425825.1 Cloacimonetes bacterium UBA5553
TATTCGGTTATTGCGCACTATTTCATCAATCTCATCAAAGCGTTTGCCATCAATTCTTTGGCTAAGCAAATTGTCTGTAATGGTATTGGAATTGCCAATGCGTAAAAAGGGTATTGAGGCACGGCTAAGGCAGAGGCATATTTCGTC
>DIMZ01000103.1:2503-5379 GCA_002425825.1 Cloacimonetes bacterium UBA5553
GCTTTGTTTATGCACTTCCTGAACATATCTGCCAAGTAAACCTGAAGTTTTGCCTGTTCCGGGGGGGCCTTGAATAATGAACAGCTCTTGGGTGGAGTGCATCTTTGCTATAACCTGCTTGATATCAAAGCTATCCCTGTTAATAGACACTTCATCGGAAGCGGGCATACGCAAACCGAGATAGAGCTGGCGTATATTCTTGGGTGAGGAAATGAAGGCAGTAAGAGAGCTAAGGGGCGAATACAAGGCAGTTTCCATGGTGTCATGTTCCATCGCCCACTTTTTTTCTTTGGAAAGGCGTTGGCTGTTTCTTATCCCACCTCTAATGTTTATATGCAGGCTTTGCTCATCGAGGTGTGAGATTGCCCCACGCAGTATCTCTTGCCTTTCTATGCCTTCGTTCATGGAGTATAGCACCACGATGTCACCTTCGCGGAAATCGGCTATTATGTCCGCTTCGGGGAGGCTGAAGATTATCTGCTTTTTGTTGTATGAGTGTGGCTGTAAATCTGTAACAATCTTGTTGGTGGCAAGTTTTTCGGAGCTACTTTGTTGCCATAGTGCATTATGCCCATAGCAGCTTTCACTGCGTAGGCCATTGTCGCCCGTTTTGCTAAACCATATCTCACGAATTATGCGCTTTATCTGCTCATAAAACCATTCTCGCTCGTAATCTTCCAATTGAGACAGCAATGCCTTTATGTGCTTGAACTTAGCTTGCATAAACTCGTTGGCGGGGATGTCAGTGCTTTGAAGTATCCATGAAAAGAATGATTCTGGTTGCTCCGATAGCAGGTGCATGATGCCCAGAATCCTATTTCGGCACATCAACAAATCTTGTTCGGATTGGATGGTGTTACTTACATAGCGTTCGGGCTTATCTTTGGCTGATGAATACAATATGGCAGATTTATTAACCCGCTGAGAGCCATATACACTACGGATAATCATGTTATAGGCAATGGTTTGCATTCGGTGAGTTGGCCAAACGTCTATGGGATGTGGCTTGCCACTTTTTAGCTCTATTATGTTATACTTTCCATCGCTTTGGCTTAGCAAGTCCAATCTGCCCTGAAGCCCATATTCTGGGCAAAGATAAGAGGGCTCAAGCAGTATGGATTCATCATTCAGGTTATTGGCAAAATCTATCAGCTGAGGTAGATGCTCGTCACGAACACGATTGTAGATGCGATTGGCTACGTCCTTTCCCAAAGAAACAAAAGCAATGGGCATGGCGGCGATACCGGACTTGAACATCTGTAGATAGTCCTGACCGGGGTTTAAGATAAGCTCGTCCAAAATACTGTTTACCACCATTCCCTGAATCATGGGCTCGGCAGCGGGACTGCTAAACAACCTGTTTAGTATATAATACGCGGGATTGGAGCTGCTCTCGTCGAAACACTCGGCTATGGCGGAGGCATCTACTAAGAAGTCTGGCTCTAACACCACCAGGGTTTTGGGATTGGATTGATATACCCCTTCCCTACCGGATACAGGCGTTAGATGATGAAAATGAATACTGGCATACTTCCATAGTGACTTTGCCAGAATAGTGTACTTGCGTCCGTCTATACCATGTTCGGTGTCGGAGTTGTTTAGAATAACCGTGCAGCTATAGCCATCATCTTTGGTAGCGATAATCTCCAGAGCTTCTTGTCCTGCACTATTGGGCTTTATGCTCCATGCATCCAACACGCAGATAAAGCTATGCTTCTCGCTATGCTGCCTGGGTTGGTAGTCCTTAATTGTATCAGACGTAAGTAACGGGCTTATTAGCGGATTAACATAGCCTTCGCAGAAGATGCTTATCAGGCTTGCCACTACCCTGGCAGAGGTTTCGAAGGTGGATTTATCTACAGTGCTTATCTCGTCGTGCACAATCTGATTGCACAGAATGCGCAGTTGATTGGATCGGGTAGCAAGCTGGGAGCTTACATTTGCCTCGTTATTGGCATATTGCATGCGGGCAAATAGTCCATTGAAGCTTAGTCTGGAGTCCGTTGTAAGATACTTATATAGCTGCTCAGTTAGCTTACGCAGATGCAGCATACGGTCAATGTATGGCAGTTCAGACTCGAAAAGCTCTGCCAGACGCTCTGAAAGTTCAGACGCTTGGGCGATGTTTAAGCTAATCATTGATGCCTACTGATAACCTGTTAAACCCGTATATCAAGCTTTATGCTTGCCTTTCTTGCCCAGTAGATTTGCCTTTATCCACGACCAGTTGTAATACACATGCAAACAAGCAGTAAAGAAGAACAGAGCACCGCCAAAGGTATGAAGCTGTGCCAGGGTTTCGGATCCACGCCAGGCAGCGGGTCCGAACTTATAAAGAACCATAGAGATAAATGTTAGCAACACAAAAAGTGCTAAAATGGGATTGATAAATTTAAGGGCTGTGTTTTTCATTATTCCTCCTCGTTGTTACTGCTATCGTTAGTAAAGAAAGCCTTTACGAAATCTACTATTCTAAAGCGCATCAGGTCATCAATGCCTTCGCCAACTCCCAATAGCTTTACCGGAAGCTTTAAATTGTGTCTGAGATTGAACATAATGCCGCCTTTGGCAGTTCCGTCATACTTGGTTAAAGCCAAACCTGTTAACTTAATGGACTTGTCGAAATTCAAAGCCTGGGAAATGGCATTTTGTCCCGTGGTGGCATCAATTACCAATATTGCTTCATGGGGGGCTTCTGGTATGAGCTTTTTTTTGGTTCTATCTATCTTGCCCAGTTCTTTCATCAGCTTTTCTTTGGTGTGTTGACGTCCGGCAGTATCGATAAGCACAATGTCGTACCCCTTTGCCAGCGCAGAGGTGAGACCATCGAATATTACAGACGAAGGGTCGCTGTCAGGCTGAGAACGCACAATAGC
>DIMZ01000103.1:5384-6792 GCA_002425825.1 Cloacimonetes bacterium UBA5553
ACGCTCTGCCCAAATGGCTATCTGCTCTATAGCCGCAGCGCGGAATGTGTCGCCAGCTATGATAAGCACTTTCTTACCCTGTTGAGCAAACTTATTTGCAACCTTGCCTATAGTGGTGGTCTTGCCTGTGCCATTTACTCCAACAAAAACTATCACATGGGGTTTGTGGTCTTGATTGGCAAAGAAGTCCGGTGCATCTTCATCTTCACGCACTAAGAGGTCTTGCATGATGTCGGTTAAGGTAATCTGAGCTATTTCGGCATCGGTGATTCTTTCTATGCGTATCTCTTCGCGCAGCCTTTGGATTATTATGTCCGTCATTTCGACACCGGTGTCGCTTCTAAGTAGTATCTCTTCTATTTCTTCAAGCAGCTCTTCATCTACCTTGCCACGAAGCTTTATCGCCTCGGCAATCTTGCCCAGAAAACCGCTTTTGGTTCTATTTAGTTTCTGCCTTAGGTTTTTTACAATACTAAGCACTATTAATCCTCCATCTTGGTAGCAAAGTAAACTTAAATACCCTGATGTTGCATACAAAGCTGTTTGGTAGCTACGATTATTATTGACACAACATGAGCGTGTGATAAGTTTGAACTATTGGTTTGGACGTCAACAGAAATCTAATAATACAAAACACTCAAGGATATATATGGAACAAAGTAAAGTCATGCCCAAGCATTTACTGCTGGTGGCATTCCCCGCGATAGTAGCGTTCATTGGAGGAGCTATTACCTCCGATAGCCTGGCTTCGTTTATGACCGTATCGGGTAGTAAAGGGATAAGCACGGCACAGTTTTATCTTGGCATTAGCATTGTTGTGGGGCTTCTCGCCTTTGGCTGGAAGTGCCTNNGCTTTGTTTGTTTCACTCATCTCCAGTGTGGCTATGCGTAGCGTGCTTGGCTTCAAGTCCAGCCTGTTTCTTCTGTTCTTTCTAAATCTTGCTTTGGCAGTGATAATGGCTTTGGTGATTAGGCTAACCTTTCATATAGGGCTTATGCTTCGTATCCGCACCGCTGCCTTTGCAGCTATAGGAGCTTTGGCAAATACCGGATACTTGATAGTGCTAAACAAGCTAATAAGCCATAGTGCTATGCAATATAGCTTTAGTGCAACATATATGAGTTCCCTGTTCATGTTCATCTTTATCGGTTTTGGATTATCAGTAGCCAACATCATAATAGTAAAGCAGGAAGTGGATGCACTACGCAAAGAACAACAACGCCTGGATGAGGAAGAAGATGATATCTGATAGGGATTACTTTCTTATAGATACTCCTGGCAATCCAGAGGCTAATCCTGATGAAGTGAACATTATTGGCCACTTCCCCACTCTTCAGCCCTTATATCTTGAGATTGGCTCCGGTAAGGGTGAATTTATCTCTGCTTATGCGGTAAAACATCCTGACT
>DIMZ01000103.1:6868-9481 GCA_002425825.1 Cloacimonetes bacterium UBA5553
TTCAACATCCTGATCCCTGGCCTAAGCGCAAGCACCATAGACGCAGACTAATTCAAGCTGATTTTCTGAATGCTTTGGCACATATAATGAAGCCTGATGCCCTGGTTCAGATTTCTACCGACCATGTTGGCTATGCAAACTGGATACTGGAAGAGTTTATTGCCAGTCCGTGTTTTGTTTCTGTATATGATGATCCCTTGCGGACTCAATCTACATTTGAGGATCACATCACCACCTGGTTTGAAGCCGGACAACGCAGGCAAGGCTTCGACCCTCATTTCATGCTATTCAAGCGTATATAGGAGAGCAGATGAAATACGATTTTAGTCCCAATAACAGCGTTAACGATATGCTAAACAATGTAGTACAGAGCATCACTCATCTCGCCGAGGAACAACTGCTGCATATTAAGCGTTTAACCAGAATTGGCGAGTCTCTATCTTCCGAAACCGATTTGGACAAGATATTCGACATGATCTTAGAGGAAGGTGTTGAGTTCACCAGAGCCGATGCCGCCACAATCTACAAGCTAAGCGAAGACGGTAAGTATTTGGAATTTGAGATATTATATAACGCTACTCTAAACATTCGCTTGGGTGGAAGCAGAAACCCTACCACTTGGGCATCAAAAATACCATTATACACCGAGGATGGACAGCCCAGTCTTAGCTACATAGTTACCAGTGTATTCCACAAAAAAACCAGCCTTTGTTTTGACGATGTGTATGAAACCAAGGACTACAACATCTGCGGCACCATAGATTTTGACCGCAAGAGCAATTACCGTTGTAAGTCTATGCTAACCATTCCACTAAAGAATCACGAGGATGAAGTTTTGGGCGTAATCCAGTTTATAAACGCTATGGACGAGCATAAGAACATAGTTTCCTTTAGCGACGAACACCGCACCATGCTCTCTTCCCTTGCCTCACAGGCAGCAATAGCTCTTTCTAACAGGAAGCTTATTCAGAGCCTGGAAAATTTGTTAAACCAATTCATCCGTTCTATTGCCACAGCTATTGAGCGCAAGTCTAAGTATTCCTCCGATCACATCTCCAGAGTGGCAATACTAACAGAGATGTTTGCCGATAAAGTGAATCTGGCAGACGAGAATTACTTCGGCGGGAAACGCTTTAGTGACAATGAGCTAAAAGAGCTTTCCATGGCTGGGTGGATGCATGATGTGGGTAAGATCGTTACCCCTGAATACGTGATGGACAAAAGCACAAAACTGGAAGCTATTTTCGACCGCATAGATATGGTTATATTGCGCTTTGAGAAGCTCGCATTAGCGCTGAAGCTAATCAAATGCCAGCTTAGTGAAGCTGAGTTCCAAAGCTTCGTGAAGACTAATATCGACAATAGCCTCGATGGGAACGATGTGTTTAGCTTTATTACGGATGCCACTCAATTTGTAAGCAAGCTAAACTTCGGGGAAGAATTTGTAGCAGAGGAAGACCTGGCACGAGTAGAAAAGCTAAGCACCATAAACTTCAGTTACGATGGTCAGCAGTATTACCTCTTTACCGAAAACGAAAAGAAGAATTTGATGATAAAGGGGCGCGGCACGTTTACATCAGAAGAGNNAGAGTTCCAGGTAATGAAAGATCATGTGTCCATCACCTGGGAAATGCTATCACAGCTTACCTTCCCCAAGAAGTTTAAAAACGTGGCATTCTACGCCTCCACTCACCACGAAGCCCTTAATGGTAAAGGTTATCCGCGTGGCATTGGTGCCGATGAACTACCCCTTCAATCCAGAATAATCGCTGTTGCCGACATATTTGAAGCTTTAACGGCTGCCGATCGTCCCTACAAGAAACCCAAAACCTTGTCTGAATCCCTGGATATAATGGCTACAATGGTAAGGATTGGTCATTTGGATGAAAGCCTGGTTAGCTATTTTATGGATTCAGGATTATATCTGGAGTACGCAAATAGATTTATGAAACCTGAATACGTGGACAACGTGGACATCGAGGCAATTAAGAGTAAGTTTCGCAGTTCATGACCAGTAGCCTGTTCAAGAACACTCCTATATTCCTGGCTCCCCTGGCAGGTTACACCGATCAAGCCTACAGAATGCTATGCAAAGCTCATGGAGCTGAAGTGCTGGTAAGCGAAATGGTTAGTGCCGATGGTTTAACGCGGGACTCTGTCAAAACCATTCAATACGTTTATTTTGACTCCATTGAACGTCCCTATGGCGTTCAGCTATTTGGCAATAACCCCGATGTAATGGCTAAAGCGGCAGAGTTAGTGTTATCTTACCAGCCGGACTTTATAGATATAAACATGGGTTGCCCGGTTAAAAAGGTTATCCGGCGGGGAGCAGGCAGCGCGCTGATGCAAACACCGGAAATTGCCTCAAGCATTGTNNTGTGTAAAAGCCGTAAAGAAAGCTGTGGCTGGGGCGTTGCCAATCAGCGTTAAGTTTCGCAGTGGTGTAGATAGCAATAATCTGAACTACGCAGATTTTGGCCTGCTTATGCAGGATTCTGGAGCTGACTTTGTCTGCCTGCATCCACGAACAGCTAAACAGATGTTTTCTGGCAAAAGCAACTGGGAGCATATAAAGCATCTAAAGTCTATATTAAGCATACCTGTAGTGTG
>DIMZ01000103.1:9502-12980 GCA_002425825.1 Cloacimonetes bacterium UBA5553
GATTACCAAGCTATTTCAAAATCATCACTGCTTGGCACCATAATGCAACACATTGATTTTGCCTTAAAGCAGAAACCCGAACATGTGGTTGTAAAAGAAATGCGCTCGCAGCTATGCTTTTATACCAAGGGCATAATTGGTGGATCAGAGCTGCGCAAAAAGATTAATCATACGGGGTCTGTAACCGAGCTTAAGGAGCTATTGAATAATTTCCTTGGTGGATTGGTATAGATCATTTCTATTTCCGGCTCTGAACCTTAATATTAATGTGCTATATTAAACTATGAAGGCCAGATTATTAAATAACCTGACATGTGGATCATTTCATGCAAGTATTATACTATATCCAGATAACAAGCCAGGAGGTGATCATGAAAGCCAAACTATTATTGCTCATAGCAATGCTTTTTTATAGCTATGCATTTTCGCAAGAAATTGAGGTTCGCAAGGCAAACCGCCTAGAGTTTCGTGGCCTACACATCAAAACTACCGACAATAACACTTTCGTTTTTTGGAATGATTATGTAGATTCACGAAATGACATTTCTGTTCAAAAGCTAAATCAACTAGGCGTAGAACAATGGCAAACCCCTATAAGAATTGGAGTGGATGGTTATGACAACTTCCCTTTAGCAGTTTTACGTAGCTCTGATGGTGCCAATATTCTACTCTGGACAACGGTTGATTTCCCACAACGCAAGTTATACCTTGCTAAATTTGATGATAATGGAACAAGTCTGTGGCCATTATCCCCACTTATGGTATTCAGTGGTAACGTAACAATGCCATCAATTTCCATGACTTCTAACTCCGTTGGCGGTGTTTTCATTGTTTACACCGAGGAATTTAGCAGTACACGCCTTATGGGTATAAGTGTCGATGGTAGTGGCAATCAACTGTGGAGCTCAAACGGACAGCAACTTCTTAATTTTGGGGGCGAAGTTCAGGTGATTTCTACTCATCCAGATGGTGAGGGCGGTGTTATTGCAAACTGCTTGATTCAGACTGCTGACCTCACAAGTAAAACACATCTAATCCGTTTTTCTCCCACAGGGGATATTATTGGATCCAATCCCCTTGTTCCAGATGGCTCATTTAACATGATGTACAAGCATTGTCTTTCCACCAGTGATGGTAATCTTTTACTATACAATGCAACAAGTCTCATGCTTAACATGCAGAAGATAAACAATCTTGGAAATCCAGTAAGTAATCTCCAGGCTTATCCTTATGAAGGCTTTCCGTTACATCAGGACATAAAGATTAAAGCTTCAATAAATGGTGGTGTAATGGCATCATGGAGAGAGAATTCAGATGATTCGGTAATAACCAAATGCCAGAGTTTCGACGGCAATCTCCAATGCTTGTGGACTCCCTCTGGAGTTACCACAAACTATGCAACTTACTACTACAATGATCTGGAGCTTGAGCCAGATGCTTCAGGAGGAGCTTGGATATACAACTGCGGCCGGATATATTATGTGAGTTCAATCGGCGAAGCTATCTACAGCCCGGAGGGAATCACCATAGGCTCAGCTAACGTTCATCGTGCAACGCTTGTAGCTGGGCAAAGCCATCTGTCTGCCTTCTGGAAGGAAGAGCATAATAGAGAACTCAGCCTGAGCAAGCAAGTGATAAACAGCAGCGGTAATAAGCTTTGGGGAGAAGCGGGTACACCTATTGTTTCGCGACTTGCTGGTAATGCAAGTGGTAGCAAGAGCTTCTATCTGGACAACAAGTACTTATGCCTATGGTCGGATGGGCGAATTGGCATGAAAGAGCATAAACTATTTTACCAGATCATGGATGAGGAAGGACAGACCTGTCTGGAGGTTAATGGCAGGGAACTAAACCCCGGCAGCGATTCTCCAGAGACACTAATAGAAGCCCGAGTACTACAGGGTGACAAACTGGCTATTGTCTATCGATCCAGCAGTTCTAACTCCACTAATCTTCTACAAGTAATAGATGCAAATGGTAATCGATTAATAGAGGGTGCTGGGCTCGATTTAGGGGTTCACAGCCCCTTCATCAGACTAATGATGGATTGCTACGAGCAAGATATTTATCTGGGATGGATAGAAGAGTCTGCTGGCTACCGACTAAAGGGACAACGCATATCAAATCAACAAAAGCAATGGGGTGAAGCGGGTATTACTTTGATTGAGTTTCCCCAAAATAGCTCTGCTTACCTTTCTTCGCTATGCGGTAGATACTACATTTTCACACTCATTGACAACATCAGTAACAACTCAACAGCAAGAGCTGCATTAATAGACCCGGCCGGATTAGTATCGCAGGGCTGGAATCCCTTAGGAAACCATCTCCTTGATCCGGAAGTTTACCATCAACAATTGAGTTTTCGTACGCAAATGCTGGATAACGACCTAATTGCGATCGTTCGCACAAATCAAGGGATTTACCCCATAGCTGTCGCTCAAAGAATGACTCCTGCCGGTAACCGTCTCTGGTCGGATGCAGGCAAATTGATTCCTGAAACCGAAAGGAATGATGACGTAAGCTTGTATGTATTCAACGGTCAGGTCAACCTCTTATACCTAATTGGTTATGGGACTCATATCCTTCGTTATCAGAGAATTGATGGCGAGGGAAACATGCTTTGGGAAAACGGAGGAATTGATATCGGCACTACGAACGGCTTTGGATTATCTCACCAGCTAACAGGTTTTAACAATGGTGTTCAAATAGCAATATTTGAAACAGACGGACCCGAAGAATCATACTACGGAAGCTTCTATGATCTGGGTATGAAGTACATAAGCCCGGAGGGTGTGCCAGCCATGGGAATCCCGATTCTATGCTCTGCAAATTACGACCAAAGATATATATCGGTTGCCAGCAGCGGTGATCATTCATTTGTTAGCTGGACTGACGACAGAGTTGGGCTTTATAATGAAGACTATGCTTACAGCTCAATCTACGGCAAAATTGTAAATTCGGTTCCGATAGCTGTTAACGATCCTTCGCTGCCTCCCCAGGCTAGGATGGTTCTCAGTCAAAACTATCCCAACCCCTTCAATCCGTCCACATCAATCAGCTTTAGCCTGGAGTACAAAAGTGATGTGAGCCTTCAAGTATTCAATATGAAGGGACAGTTGNNAGTTGGTAAAAACCCTTTGCTCAAATAAGAGCTTATTGCCTGGCAGGCATGAGCTTCTGTGGGATGGGATGGACGAAACTATGCACTCTGTATCCAGTGGTATCTACTTCTATAGACTAAGCAGTAGGGGTACCTCACTGGTAAAAAAGATGGTACTGGCAAAATAAGCATTAACAGAATATTTCAAGACAGCCCCAAGCATGCTTGGGGCAGTTTTATTTATTAAAGCACTGCACTATGTTCTTCTGGGTAGTCTGGTCAAATTGCCCAAACTATCACGCCTTTGCTATAATCGATTCAGCTTCAATACCTGCTTCTTCCCTGCTGCTCTCCCCTATTCGACACAGGATAGCAGCA
>DIMZ01000103.1:12991-14060 GCA_002425825.1 Cloacimonetes bacterium UBA5553
CAGCAAGGAAGCAGCAGGGAACAAAGCTGTTTGATCGTCCTGATAACTAGTTACAGGAAAGACGTGCTAACGGTATTACATTAGTCAATTGCTTACAATGTCTTCCATGTTTACTTCAGGGTGGTGATATCGTCCGCGCTTTATGGTTTTGGTACTGAAGTCAATTGCTCGAGTGGGACACCAATGCAGACAGGCGAGGCAAAGCTGACACTTTCCATGCCAAACAGGACTTCCTTTGTCCATGGTGATGTTTGACACAGGACATATCTTTGCGCATGAGCCACACTTCGTGCATGCTGTATTTACTGCAAAGTTATAATCTTTTCCACCGGGTATTTGGTATAGTTTGCGGTAGTAAGAACCAAGCAATTTTGCCAGTAAGCCAGTTTTGTGTTTCAGCTCTACCACTTGGTTGTTATTAATCTCTTCTGCAATTTGCTTAGTTTTTGCCTTAGCTTTATTAAACAATACAGCCTGCTTCGCCGGGGGGGTGATATCGTAGAATATCTGATAGTTACCTGGCATAACAACTGAGGCATGGTACGATAGCTTGGCGTTTTTTGTGCTTAATACATCGTCAATCTGCTGATGAGATAAGTAATCACCGCCTTTTAGGGTGCCAACCGAAAAGATATAGGTTTCCGGCTTGATCGATAGTGATGATATGAATTCACGCACTATATTGGGAATACCACAGAAATACACCGGAAATACAAAGCCAATACGTTCAGGAAGCTCATGCTTCATGGTTAGTGTTTTTGAATTTATGGGAATCAACACTGCATTGCCAAGATGCCTGGCTATCTCGCGAGAAACGAAGAGTGAGTTTCCTGTTCCGCTGAAGTAGAAGAATGTTGTATTCATCTTATCTCCATTCATTTTGATGTGTTTATTTAGTGACATAAACCGAGCAAAAGATTTTTTGTCAATTGCAATTATTCCGATTGTTACACCTGATAAGCTCTAGCAACTCTGTAATAAAATAAAGAGGCAGGTGATTAGTCTGCCTCTGTACGCATTATATATAGTACATCAGTTCAGCTCGCGTCTTCTGTATAACCAGGCTCCG
>DIMZ01000102.1:0-19276 GCA_002425825.1 Cloacimonetes bacterium UBA5553
TGGGTCAGATTTATAAAAGCCTACGTTAAACTGCGAAACAATAAAAATAACCATATATATCTTGACTCTGATATGATTATAAAAAATATTGGTTACAGTGTTTGTCAGCGGATTGCATAGCGCTTGGGTAAAGATTGGCAATCCCATTAGGGTAAGCGTAAGAAAGGTGCTCCACATGCAAATATGTGGTAGTTAGCAGCAGGGAGAGAGCTATGAACATTAGATTAATTTGCATAATCGCAATACTCTTATTATGTAGTCTGCTATTAGCAGTAAATGGTCCCATGTCTTATCCATTCGGTGATGCCAAACATGAGATACGGGATTCGCTATTGGCAGTAGATAACTTAAGCGGTTCAATTTACTATCAACAGAACTACATCACAGTAGATGCAAACTGGCAGGAGGGACAAACCTACATTGGAGATTATTATGATTGGTTTTGGATGTATCACTTTGCCAGCATAGGCTATCTTTCTTTTGAGATACCCGATATACCGGAAGGCTATAAGATACAATCTGCACAGCTAATGATGTATACAGGTGCGATGAGGGGTAATTCTGAATCTGGAGTTTATCCTATGTTCAATATTGGTTCGATTATACGCCCCGAGGGGGTATTGGAGCATATAGATTACGGCAATACATTCAGCTCAAATGACGTTATACCATCCTCTGTATATGGCACCTATACTTTCTTTACTTATGAAACTCTGCAGCCACCGTGTTGGGTGAGTTATGATGTTAGCGAATGCCTTTTGATGGATATCGCATCAAACCGCAACCTTAGCCAGTATCGCGTCTATTTGCAAGGTTTTTCTGATTGGGATAGTTGGGATGATTATATTGCGACATCAACAGCCAGTGGCACAGTTTATCCATACTCAGCCAAAATCGTCTATACTATTGGGGACGGAGTGTCCAACATAGATCCTTCAATACCACAATCCCAATTGGCTGTCGCCAGCTATCCCAATCCATTCTCAGACATCAGTTCAATAACAGTTAAGGCACCTGAGCCGGGGTTGTTTAAGCTAAATATATACAACCTTAAAGGCCAATTGATTCGAAGCTACACTAATAGCTCAAAATCATCCGGCGATCAAACCTTCCAATGGGATGCCAGAGACGATAGCGGTAGAAAGGTTAGCGGGGGGATATATCTGGCGGTGGCGCAGTCAGGGCAAAGAACTGCAAGCAGTAAGATATTGTATATGAAATAAGCTGAAGCTATCTCAATTACAGGAGGAAGATATGATTTAAGATTGTGACTATGGCAGGGGGCAGCAAATTAGATTGGTAACTGCAACGTTCTAAAGGGATTTGAAGACCTACAGGACATCTAAACAGCACTTAAGCAATTTAAAAGGAGAATTTTATGAACAAGATGTATGTGTGCATATTGCTAATTATGATTAGCACTCTTGCATTTGCCGAGTTATATGTTCCAGGACATGTAATATTTAAGGCAAAAAACCCAATTACGATTCTGCAAACCGAACCTCAGCTAACAACCGACAAAGCATGGTTCAATGAAAAGATTACTACATTTCGCATCTCAGAGCTTCACCCCATTGGAGCAGATAAGATACCGTCAGCGTATTTAAGCGAAAGGCTATACTATTATGCGGTGTTCGACACGGTATTCTCCGTTAAGCAGGTTGTAAACAGCATGAAAGGCGAAAACGAGATAGCGTTTGCCGAGCCTAATTTTATTTTCCACGAACTATCGGGTGTAGATACCAATGATGATAATGCGAATAGCATGTGGGGCTTAAAGAACATCGGCATGCAAAGAGTTTGGGATGAACTACAGGTATATGGTGACCCCAGCGTTGTTGTTTCGGTAATAGATTCCGGTATTGATCTGGGTAATGCCCCTTATCCATTCAACACTGTTAATATCCATCCTGATCTTTTGGGTAATGTATGGCAGGATCAGGAAGGTAACTACGGTTTTAACTATTATGCCGTGTTTCCTCCAGGTACATCGCCCATAACAAATGAGTCTGTCTTCTACCCCCACGATAAGCATGGGCATGGGACGTCAGTTGCAGGAGTGATAAGTGCGATCAACAATAACGAATATGCAGTATCAAGTGTGGCAGGAGGATGGAGCGGCATAACTGCGGGAACCAAGATCATGCCGATAAGAGCAGGAAACCCAATAGGATCCTATCTTGCGTTGTACTATGGCTTATTCACATCCTATCAATATGGCGTTCGCATTATAAACCTTAGCATGGGAATACGCGAATCTGAGATGTCACAAGTGGGTATTGAAGGCATGAACATGTTGCATGAAATAATAGTAGACATGCATAATGATGCCTATAACTTTGGCGTTCGTCCACTTGTGATAGTAGCCGGTGGCAATAGTGATTGTGAAGAAGTCTGGTATCCGGCATGTTTCGATGAAGTCCTGGCGGTAGGTGCAGTAGATGTTTATGACAAGCGTGGCATATGGAGTGGTGGAGCTTCTACATATCACTCTACGATAGATATAGTTGCCCCTGGCAGCCTCAGTAAAGAGGATGCGGTTATTGATCAAGTTGGTATCTACACGACCTTCCCAACGGATGTGGCGCAAGCGAATCTTTATCACTATACCCCTATAGTTGACCAACGAAGTGGAACTTCATTAGCTGCTCCACATGTTTCGGGAGTAGCTGCTTTGGTATTATCACAGTTCCCCACTCTTACTAATGAGCAGCTAAGGGGAAGACTGGTAGGAACCTCAGACTACATTTACGATAAGAATCAAGCACACTTGGGGCTAATGGGTTCCGGAAGACTGAATGCTTATCGCGCACTAACGGAACAGGAACAACCGAATCTTGTGTTAAATGGTATCCAAGTAAATGGGATAACAACAGATGTGATTGATATCGGACCAGCTCGGCAGAGGCTATCTCTGAATATAAAAAACTGGTGGAGTGATGCAACGAATGTGTGGGGATTACTATCCACAGATGATCCGAATGTGTCAATAAGATACTTAGAGTCAAATCGGATCGACTGGGGTAACATTCAGACAGAAGAGACTCTAGTAAATAACACGATTGTTACCATTTATGCAACGGGGTTTAATAGATTAGCAACCTTCACACTAACTATAGATTCCGATGCTAATGCCCCAAAAGTAATGACGTTTACCTTGAAAATACAAACTTCGGTTGAGGATGACTATTTCTGTGTAATACCTTCTGGAGCCGGCGGATTAGAAGAAAGCTATCTCAACAAGAACTTTACGGTTAAGGATGTAAACAACGATGGATTTGATGAGATATTTGTAACCAGTAGAAACGGGTATTTATTTGTTATACATCAAGATGGATCATTTGTTAGAAGGCAGCTTACCGGAGAGACGACTTGTACACCAGCTGTGGGTGATATAGATTCAGACAAAGTACTTGATATTGTGGTAGGCGACGATAACGGACAGGTTAACATATTCAGTGGGTCTTCATATACTCCTAAGTTCGAGATTAATACAGTCCAAGAAGGTACCCACAAAGTCACATTTATTACCCTGGAAGACATTAACAATGACGGGCAATTAGATATTGTTGCAGTTTTTGAGAAGATAAGTGCCGATGTGGGAGCCAACGGATTCTCAGTCATTAACATGTTAGGCAGGCATGTATATAATTATAATACAACATATACCATACAGCATGGTGTATCTGTAGATGATGTCAATGGCAACGGGCTGAAGGACGTGGTCTTCCTATGTCAAAATTATAACGGTTTGGTGCACAACCAAACTAATTTGTTCTTAGATGTAGTTGAAGTATCGGAAGATTTCACAGCTAACCGAATATATCACAATACGATCGGCAACTCGTTGTTTAGTGCTGGATCATCCCCGCTCATAGTTGATTTATCCAGTGACGGTTCCAAAGAGATGATTATTAGGTATGAATGGAGTGACCAAGGCCAGGATAATCGCACGAATAGAAAGGTTGGAATACAGGTATTCAATTATAATCCTACAGATCATTCTCCTATATGCGAGTACCCCACAGGGAACAATACTGTTAGGCAGCTTGGTCGAAATGATAACATTATTGTAGGTAACTTTTCATTAAATCCTGGGCTTGAAATATTGTTCACTCACGATAAGTTGACTTTGCTTGATGCAAATGGTGTCGTAATCAAAGAAAGCAACATGCTTCCATATGAACTAAACAGCTATCAGGAATATACTCTGGCACTTGACAACTCAGATAATGACACAAAATACTACAGATTGTCTGGAGTTACCCAATACTATCGTATGAGTGCGCATGATTCATCTTTTCAAGAAGATTATGCTTGGAAGTACGATGTATATTGTACTTCTGTGACCGATCCCAACGATCCGATCGGCTTGGCTTTTGTAAACACCTCGTGGAGTTCATCAGGTATCGTTATGCCGATGAAAATGGGTCAGTTTGCCATGATTCCACTGAGCCGTGATGATTTCATAAAAAGCGACTATCGTAAGTACAGATACAATTCGCGGCACACAGGTAGCTATAACCAACCGCTACCCAGAATCGTCACAGAACCTACTGAGGTAAAGCATAATCTATATATTGAGAATCATATATACTTTGAGTCGGAAATGCTAATAAATCCGACAGTAAGAATTGTAGTTGATCCCAATTTGGCGATTAAGTCGAATAATCATGTTAAATCTGCTGGTAACCGTGATAATGGTCTTCAAATCTATGGAACTTGCCTTAAAACAACGCCTGGTTATTGGGACGGACTAACGTTTAAGAACGGTAGTTCGTCAGATTTAAGCGATTGCGACATTCGCAATGCTGCAATTGGAATAAGCTATGACGATACAGGATCTCATTTTCTTAACAACAGCACTATTAGTTATAACGATTGGGGACTTGCGATCTATCAGGCAAATCCTATTTTAATGAAAAACAAGATTAGCAATAACGACATCATTGGATTAGCCTTGCACAATGGAGCTAGTCCCCTCATGGGAGCAGATGCTTCTTTGGCTGGTGGTAACTCTATTACCAATAATCCGGTAGGAATCTTTTCCTCACAATCTAATCCAATACTAAAGCAAGGTCACAATGATATTGTAAATCTAGATATGAATATTCAAATAGCCTATTCTGTAGATCCAATACCGGTTCAGCAAAACTGGTGGGGGTCTGATAACCCTGATGATTTTGATAGTAAGTTCAATCCCCGTGAGTTAGTAGTGTACGACCCATGGGACAGCACACCTAACACGCCCTATTCTCCTCAATCGAATCCGTTTATACTCGCAATGCAGCTTATGTTTGAAGAGCAGTACTTACAGGCAATACCATATTTCCACCAGGTGTTAGCGGATTCCACTGTTAACTATGATGATCATGCCTCCATTAATGCTCTGTTGACCTGCTACGATAAAACGGATAATCTCAATTATTATAGAGATTTCATCCTCTGTCAGCTTGAGAATGAATTGCATGAGAAATTGGAGCAATGGTATAAAGACTGCTTAGCATTGATAAATAGATCTGTTGGGCGGTTTATGGATGCAATATCATACTATGAATACAAGCTGGATAACAGCACTACCTTGGCTGATTCTTGTTATGCGATAATTGATCTTGGGAATACATACCTTGAATCGAATAGCAAAACCAGCGGTAAGTATGCTCATCTGGTTCCGAAATCATACCTGGAGCATTCACAACTAACGAAGGAGCTTCTCAATAAGATATATAGTAGTTCGACACAGCCAGAAAGCTCACCCCCAATTGAGAATGTTTTTCTTAAGCAGAATTATCCAAATCCATTCAATCCAACTACAACCATTTCATTCTACTTACCACAGCAATCTAAAACCCAGTTATTAGTATATAACTTAAAAGGACAAGTTGTTAACAGGTTGCGTAATGATGTATTAGATAAAGGTTACCATTCAGTTGTTTGGGATGGCAAAGACCACAATGGTCGTGCAGTAGCCAGTGGGTTATACTTCTATCAGTTAAAAACAGACAAATCAGTACAGATCAAGAAGTGTATTCTACTTAAATAGCACATTGAAGAACGAGCCTAAACCTTGGTTTAGGCTCGTTCTTATTGAATAGCACAATACCTCTTGACACGATAGACTGCCAAGTTTTAGATGCTATGCTTAAATATTGCTTTAGCAATGCGATGCATATATCCAGTTTGTATGCAAGATTTATTACTACCACAGGGATGGTTAGAATGAGAAGAATGTTTTTGGTATTGGCGTTTAGCCTTTTACTATGCAGTGTTTGCTTTGCGGATAGCTTTGGACAAGCCCATTTTCGCGCAGAAGATAAAGGTGTGATAGTTGATTCATTGGTAACCGTTGACCAGTTAACCGGCTCAATATACTATCAACGGAACTACATTACGGTAGATGCTAATTGGCAGGAAGAACTAACTTACATTGGAGATTATTATGATTGGTTTTGGATGGTGCGTTTTGCCAGCATTAGTTATCTAACTTTTGAGGTGCCTGTAATTCCGGATGGTTACACATTAGAGCGCGCGATACTGGGGATATATGTGTTTGAATATAATGGAAACTCATATTGGGATGAATATCCAATTTTCAATATAGGCAGCACGGCTACCTTTCCTGAAGGTATTCTGGAGCATATTGATTATGGCAATACGTTCAGCTCAAATGACGTGATACCAGCCGCTATATATGGGTCATACACCCTTTTTACCCATGAAACTTTGAATCCACCATGTTTGTTAAGTATTGATGTAAGCGATTGTCTGAGAAGCGACATTGCGAGTAATAGAGCACTTAGCCAATATCGCATCTATTTGCAGGGCTTTTCCGATTGGGATAATTGGGATGATTTTGTTGTGATTGCATCTTATAGTAATCCATACAGTCCGACTGTGCCAAAAATACGTTACACCTTATCTGATGGAACTTCAAATAGCGATCCCACCAGCCCACCAGCCAAGCTAAGCATTATCAGCCATCCCAATCCTTTTACAGAGGCGGTATCGATAAAGCTTAAGGTGGCAGAGCCAGGGATTAGCAAGCTGAGTATCTATAACCTGAAGGGACAGAAGGTACGTAGCTTTGATGCTAATAGTGGGGCTGATGGGGAACACAACTTTAGATGGGATGGCAGAGACGATAGCGGTAAACCTGTTAGCGGGGGGATATATCTGGCAGTAGCGCAGTCAGGGCAAAGAACTGCAAGCAGTAAGATATTGTATATTAAATAAGCTGAAGCTATCTCAATTACATGAGGAAGATGTGATTATCGGTTTGCAGACTTAGGCGGGGGTTGCATAAAGAAGCATTTTGTGCTTGACAAATAAGTGCAGTAAATCAGCATGGTACAAATATTTAAAATAATCGTTAGAAGAGGATATCATGCCCCAACACAAAGCACCCATGAAGAGAATGAAGACAGACAAGAAACGTAATGCACGTAACAACTACGTAAAGCGTACAATTAAAACATTGGCCAAGCAATTAGGCACCGAAAACACTGTGGAAGCCAAAGAGCAAATGCTGTCCAAACTCTATTCTCAGCTTGATAAAGCCGCCAAAAAGGGAGTAATCCACAAGAGAACAGCTTCCAGACGTAAGGCCAGACTTGCTGAACTGGTGAACAAGAGCAAAGCCGAATAAATAGTTAGCCCTTACACAGGGCTTTTTTTTGTATATGAAGGCTAAACGGCCGATCTTAGTGCGGATTGCAAGATTCGTATTAGTAGTTCATTTGTGGTTTTGGGGGATAATTGCAGCGCTGTCATTGCTATATTCTGTTATAAATCCCCCTGTAACCCCATTGATGATCCAACGCTATTTAGTTCGCGGCTACCCCATCAGAAGCCGTGAATACATTCCCCTAAAAGACATCCCCAAGCGTACTCAAAACATGCTTATCGCTATTGAAGACGGTAATTTTTACAAGCATTTTGGCTTCGAATGGAGGATGGTGAAGGAAGCCTATGAGCGAAACAAGAAAGCCGGGCGCATCCGCTTTGGAGCCAGCACACTCAGTAATCAACTGGCACGAACACTATTCTTAACCACAGATAGAAACTATTTGCGTAAATATCTGGAAGTGCAGGTGACACTTATCATGGAAATCTGCATGACCAAGAAGAGGATGCTAGAGCTGTATTTGAACTATGTGGAATGGGGAAAAGGCGTGTATGGCATAGAAACTGCGTCGAGGTATTATTACGGAACAAGCTGTAAGAGGCTATCGCGGGATCAATCCATGCGTATGATCAGCATACTTACCAATCCCATTAAGTATAGTCCCCAAACCTTCCATCAATCTGCTTCCGCCAGGCAACGTTATAACTTGTTGCAGAGATATTTCTGATGGATGAGAAGTTTTTATATCACATTTGGGATGCCGGGCATACCAGAAACGACCTGAAAACAGTTAGCGGCAAGAAGCTAAGCATTAAGTACCAGGGTCAATTCAACACGCAAAGAGGACCCGACTTTGTAAATGCGATTCTGGATATAGACGGCGAAATGCTGAATGGTGCTGTGGAGATTCATGTAAACACGCAAGACTGGAAAAAGCACAATCATCAGGAAGATGAATTCTATAATCCTGTTATCCTCCATGCAGTATTGAATCATGATAGCCCGTATGTGCATACGGTGAAAGAGAATGGAGACCTGGTAGAGATTGTAGAGCTAAAAGACCAGCTATCAGACGACATAATAAAGCTTATTAATCAGGCACCAATCACTTTACCCAAAAGTGGATATGACTATTGTGAGCTGTTGTCGGCTATTGATAGCGATAGGCTTTTAGCAATTCTGGCAATCCACGGTAAACAGCGGTTTATGGGAAAAGTGCGCAGGTTTAATGCTTCGCTTTCGATAAGCGGTTTTGACCAGATTCTTTACGAAGGCGTGATGGAAGCCATCGGTTATGATAAGAATAAGTTCAATATGTTTCAGCTTGCCCAAAGCATCCCCATCGAGAGCATAAAGCAGTGGCAAACAGAGGGGCTGGACTATATTAGTTTATGCGCAATCCTGTGCTGTTCGAGTGGTTTACTGGCAAAAAGTGGCAATCGACTAAGTGATAGCGTGCGCACGAAACTGATAGACGCCTATGAACGGCAAATGTTTTACGGGAAAAGAATCAGTATCGATTGGCAACTATTCCGCATCCGACCCGGTAATCACCCGTTGATTCGATTGATTCATTTAACCAAGTTCATTTATAAAGGATTGTCTGAAGGTTTATTGAGCTTGATTCTGAGGGATGTGGAGTCAGATTGTATAAGTGCCAAAGAGCGTTACCAGAGATTTCAAAAGCTGTTTGCCAGCACGGAAAATGAGCTGCTTGGCAAATCGACGGGATTGGGGAAAAGCGTAGTAAACAACATATTTATAAACATCTATCTGCCAGTTATGTACCTCTATGCACAAAAGGTTTCCGATAGCGCATTGGCTACATCAGTTTTGGACTCATGGAATGGATTCGGGGCTTTGCCTGAGAACTACATAACTCGCTTTATGGGCAGGCATATAAATGCAGGGCAACTGAGTAAAGTGAATAAGCACTCGCTTCACCAACAGGGTTTGATGGATATCTTCTATCGCACCTGTCGATATCACCTTTGTAAAGAATGCATGGGGCAAAACAAGATTTATGGCTAATATGAACGCAAAAGCTATGCAGGACAGGCAAAAAGCAACCATAGATATGGTAACCAAGCTGTATGTTTATACGCTGAAATCTGACAACGAGATAAGCGATAAAGAAATTGGCATCTTATATTCTATTCTCACAAACCTCTTTGCGCATGTAGATGTGTCGTGGGAAGCCTACGTTGGTGAGGTGATAAACAGCGAATACAAAATTGAAGAGGTTTTGGAATACCTGAACAAGCACTTATCGAAGCTAGACAAAGTAAGATTGCTTCAAAGCTTGGTGATACTTGCTAAAACAGAAGGTGAATTGCGGGTTTCTGAAATAACTGAGATACTGGATTTCTGCAAAAAACTGGAACTAAATCCCGAAGGCTTCGTAAACTTGATAGATTATTTCGAATCCAGTAGTAGCGGAGATATTAGCATTAGTTGCGAGCACTCTGTTTCGCATGTGCGCTATTCTTTGTTTTCAGACTACGTGGTGTTCGGCTCGTCCCTTAGTGCAGATATCAGATTTCGTAACAACAATTTGGCGGCATACGAAATGTCGCTATACTCCATAGACAATCACTTGTTTATTGCCCTTGGCTCTATTTCCACTCTAAAGGTTAACGAGCAGCCAGCCAAGCCCAATAGCATCATCTTGCTCCATCCTGATAGTGCGATTACCGTAGGCAACATGGAGTTTAGCCATAGCTGTTTACTAAAGATTTATGGGCATCGTGATGCCAATGATGAGATTGTGTTTCACAAAAGCAGCTATGACTTTATCGTTACCAAGCGCGGGTTATGGTATTCCCTGGGTATTCGAGGTGGTAGCATTGCTCTAAACGGCAAAGAAATGCTCCACAACAAACGCTATGAGATATATTATGACGACACCCTCCAAATCCATAATTATGCTCCCTGGAATCTGACCGTTTTAATAGAGAACCGTAGCAGTATCGGATTGGATGATCTAGTCCCCAAATCATTGTATATTAACCACGAAAGGGATTTCTTTGACCTCTCGCGGGTAGAAACAGAAAAGAGCCTGGCATATATTGAGGGAAGTGATGGAGTATTCTATCTCCACCCACCTAAACCGGGCTGGAAGATATATGTAAACCAGAAGCTGGTGGAAGACATTGTAGCTATTGCCCTAAACTCTGATACAATTAGCATAAACAACCGTAACTTCAGGATAAACAGTTTTTATGACCTGATCGAAACACCCTTCGAGATAAAAACACTAAGCATTGCCGATGTGAAGCACTATTTCCCTGATGGTCAATTGGCATTGGACAGCATATCATGCACTGCAAAGAAAGGAAACCTAATAGGGATATTGGGGCAAAGCGGTTGTGGCAAATCCACGCTGGTGAAGATACTTTCCGGTGAGATAAAGCCTACCTATGGTCAGTTGCTGGTGGATGGCAAAGACCTCTATAGTAATGTATCGTATTATCTGGAGTTCTTTGGTTACGTTCCCCAAGACGATTTGCTATACCCATATCTAACCGTGTATGAGAACCTTTGGTATAGACTACGCTTGCGCATGCCGACTATTTCTGCTGCCAGTCTGGAACAGAAGATAAATAACATTCTGCACCAGGTAAACCTAACTCATCAAAGAGATACAAAAGTTGGCGATTTCAAAAAAAAGAACATAAGCGGAGGAGAGCGTAAGCGATTGAATATTGCTTTAGAACTTCTTTTTGAACCCACTGTTATTATCTGCGACGAACCAACTAGTGGACTGTCATTTACAGATGCTGAGCAGATTATAGACATCTTAAGCTCTCTAACCAAACAGGGTAAGATTGTAATAATCACCATACACCAGCCCAATAGCAGCATTTATAGGAAATTCGACCAGGTTGTGCTGATGGATATGGGCGGAAGAATGGCGTATTTCGGCACACCGAAAGACTGTTTCTCATACTTTGATGAGGAGCTATCGGCTATTACTGTGCGGGCATCAGACATCGAAAAGAAAAAGCAGCTTATGACATCTGACTTCATGTATGACGTTATTACTTACCCAGAATACAATGAATTTAACGAGCCAGTTTACGAGCAGATAAACAAATACATTCAGCCAAAGCGTAAGTTTTCTCCCGAGTACTGGCGTGATAAGTNNTTCTTCGGTAAAGAGAAAAAGGCCAAAACAAAGCTTTAGCTCCAGGTTGGTGCAGATGGCGGGCTATATTGGCAGAAGCCTGAAAATGAAGTTTCGAAACCGTACCAACAACTATATAACCTTTATCCAGGCTCCACTACTGGGCTTAGTAATTGGCTTTATTCTACGTTACACCCCGCAAAGCCCTCCCTATATGTATTCTGCTAACAACAACATCGGAATCTACATCTTCGTTAGCGTTATCGCCTTTATTTTTTTGGGGATATCTAACAGCATCGAAGAGATTCTTGACGAGCGAAAAATGATATTGCGCGAGACTCAGATGAACCTTAAGATAAGCTTTTATCAGCTCTCAAAGCTTATCACGCTTAGCCTCTTCGTTGTAATCCAAGCCCTGTTGTATTACGTATTATCTGCCTGGGTGCTTGAGATTAAGGGCTTGTTTTCTATTAGCATTCTCTATCTGTTTCTTTCGGGGTTTACTGGAGTGTCGCTGGGATTGCTCTGCTCGGCTTTCATCAAGGAGAAAAAGGCAATTATTAACCTTCTACCCTTAGTGCTAATACCTCAGATTATCTTTGGCGGAGCGGTAATCGAATTTGAAAGAATGAATAGAAACCTTACCATCTACCACAAGCATCCCATACCTGAGATAGTGCAGACCATTCCATCGCGTTGGCTGTTTGAAGGAATGGCTACAGCTTATGCAAAAAACACTGCATTCCACAGTTCAATGGCCAATCTCGAAAAAAAGAAATTGACACAATTACGTAGATTCAAAGAAGCTGATATATCGGCTTCCGAGTATAATGCAATGAAAGGCTCGTGGTATCACGAGAAGGTAAAGATTGCCGATAGATGGAATCCAGATGAGATTATGAACAGCTACTTAAACGCTTCTGTTAGCATAATGGATGGTGTGGTTTTGTCGCAAGGCAAAAACGTGTTTCTGTCCAGCTTCAAGATAGGTGGTCGTAGCTTGGTTCGCACTTGGAATTACAACGTTATAGTGTTATTTTTGTATTTCTTGTTGTTTAACTGCATCACAGCGGTTAAGCTTAAGTATTACTTCAAAGAATAAGGAGATAAAAAATGAAAGCAAGAGTCATCATCATTTTAGCAATGTTAGTGTTAATCGGTCTTGTTGGCTGCAAAAAGAAAGTAGATAACCTTCCTGCGGAAGAGACCACAGCTGCTATTACCACCTATGCCCCTCTGCCCACTTTCAAGGAAGTGTTTAGAGTTCTTGATCAGCTTCAGGTAAAAGATATTTCGGCTGCAATACCCACCACATTATACAAAGCCAAACAAGAAGAAGTGAGAAACGCATTCTCGCTCGGATTGTTAACTGCAGACGCTACCCTGGCAGCCAAAGGCAGAAACAAGGCTCGTTTGGGCGATATATCATCACAGATGATGAACCTTACTACTCTTATTGGCTTGGAGAGTGAGGTTAACCAGATGGGAGCAGACCTGAAGTCTCTAATAGAAAAAGAGAACTGGGAAGACCTGGAAAAAGCCCTTGATGTACACAAAAAGAGAGTGGAAGATAAACTCTGGGACAGTGAGAATTATGACAACTACACTCTGATGCTCATGGGCGGATGGGTAGAAGCTGCTAACCGAGTAGCATGGCTTCTAAAGCAGAACTACGCTCCCGAAAAGACTATCGTATTAGATCAGAAGGGAACATTTAACAGCCTGGTTGGCAATCTTAAGCAGATTAAAGCAGAGCATATTGTAAACCAACCCGAGTTTGTTGCCTCGCTTGCTCTTGTAGAGAAAGTAAAGGACATTATAAACGCCGATAAAGACAAAACCTATAGCCTGGCTCAGTTAGAAGAGATTATAAAACTAACCGATCAGATAAAAGCTGAGTTTCAGAAGTAGATAGTAGCTTACTGGGGCGTTCATGCGGACGCCCCTAATCTTTTGAACAAGGATTTATATGAAAGGATTGCTCTTAATATTTGCACTGCTTGTATTTTCCGTTGGAAGCCCTGCCAATACCACAGCTCTGAAAGTGCAGGATACTCCATGGGACGATGGAAAAGCTTTGGATATTACCTGGACCACATCAGCAGATTCAATCATTCTTCAAAAAGCAGACTCGCTTGGCGTTTGGCAAACCATATTTAGTGGCCCTGCCATTCCCGCAAAGTACTCCGACAGAGATTTAGTTCCCAATAAGCAATACACTTACCTATTAGTAGCATCAGTGGGTGCCGATTCAGATACTATTCGCGTAACTGCCTCTGCAAAGCCAACAGAGCAATGGTTTTACCTCCATAAGCTTTCTTTCCTTATTATCCTGTTGGTAGTAAGTATGGCAATCCTGTTCTACATACAGCTCGCAAGGATGGGAAAAGACTTTTACATCCGCCGGATTAGCGGATTGGATTCTATGGAAGAGGCTGTAGGTAGAGCAACCGAGAAAGGTAAGCCCATTCTGTTTGTTCCCGGTATTGGTGATCTGGACGACATTCAGACAATAGCCAGCTTAACCATCCTGAGTCAGCTTGCCCAACGCTCTGCCGAATACGATACCGAGCTTATAGTACCCTGCCGATTCTCGATGGTTCTGTCTGCTGCCCGTGAGGTGGTTAAAGAAGCCTATCTGAAGGTTGGGAAACCAGATACATATAAAGAAGAAAGGATATTTTATCTTACTGATGACCAGTTTGGCTATGTGGCAGGCATCGATGGTATGATGGTACGTGAGCAACCCGCAGCAAATTTCTTCTTAGGCAGCTTTTATGCCGAGTCACTAATTTTGGCAGAAACAGGTTTTAGCACGGGGGCAATCCAAACTTCAGGCACCGCCCAGGCAAGCCAACTTCCTTTCTTCGTGGTTTCGTGTGATTATACTCTTATCGGGGAAGAGCTTTTCGCCGCTTCTGCATATTTATCACGCGATCCTCAGCAACTTGGCAGCCTTAAAGGGCACGATTTTGGCAAACTGCTTACAATTGTTCTTATCCTTATCGGAGTTTTGACCGAGATAATCGGTTGGCACTGGTTTAAAGCTTTCTTCGAAGGAGTGCAATAATGAAGCGTAACCTTCCTTTGTTTTTCGCATTCTTTTGCGGATTGCTGGTAATAGTATCCGAGTTTATACCCCATCGCCCATTCAGCATGATGATAGACACTTTGCAGGAATGGTTTATGATAATCTCCGGCTTTGCCATTATCCTTGGGCAAATAAGTCTGTTCCAGTCTAACATAAACAAGATCAAGCAAAAGGACAGTGGATGGATGTTTTATCTTGCCGGCTTGCTGAGTTTTATCCTTATGCTTTTAGTAGGATTGTTTTGGGGGACTCAGGAGACTGGTGGACTATTCGGTCACGGAGTGTCTTTGCAGGCAAACCTTGGGATGAAACCCTTTGATTATCTGTTTGAATTTGCCTATATGCCCCTATCTTCCACAATGTTTTCACTATTGGCTTTCTTTATTGCCTCTGCTGCTTATCGGGCGTTTATTATCAGAAGCTTCGAGTCAAATCTGCTAATGCTTACAGCGGTGATAGTTATACTGGGAAGAACCAGCTTTGGAAGCATGTTAACCGGATGGCTACCTGAAAGTGTAAGATTCTGGCATTTACCCAATCTGAGTGATTTTATAATGGAATACCCAAATTCAGCTGCCCAACGTGCCATCATGATAAGTGCTGCTTTGGGCATTATCGGCAGCAGCCTTAGGATTATCCTTGGCATAGAAAGATCGTACCTGGGGAGTGACAAATGAGCGCAGAGAACAGCAACCTGATTGAACGCCGAATAGTATTTCTTTTGCTACTTGTTGCAGTTGCATTGCCACTCATCTTCCCCATCGGCTGGAAAACTGAGGTTTCATCTTACGCCAGGCAGGCATGGGAGCTAATAGAATCCACGCCTGATTCTTCGGTGGTAATCATCTCTTTCGATTATGATCCCGCATCCATGACCGAGCTTCAACCAATGGCAGAAGCAATGATAGACCACGCCTTTTCACGCAATCAGAAGGTGATGGCTATGGCACTATGGCCACAAGGTATGCAACTCGCAGATCAGGCATTTCAGAAAGTGAAAGTGCACTACCCAGACAAAAAGTATGGCGAAGACTATGTTTATATGGGCTACAAAGTTGCCGGTATCGTAGCAATACAATCCATGGGCAAAAATATGCGTGATGTTTTCCCTGCCGACCAGTCTGGCACTAAATACGCCGATATCCCAATGCTACAAAAAGTAAAAACACTAANNTGCCTACATCAATTCTCTTTCTTCGGGAACACCCGGCATAAAAGAATGGGTAATGGCAGCCAGAGATGTGTATAACACACCTGTTACAGGCGGCACAACCGCCGTTAGTGCACCGGGGTTGATTCCCTATGTGAACAGCCAAAAACAACTGCATGGACTGTTGGGCGGGCTGAAGGCTGCTTCTGGGTATGAAGCTCTTATCAACCGAGTTGGCTCGGCAACGGTGAAAATGGATGCTCAGTCCATTGCCCACTTACTAATACTACTGCTGATTCTAACGGGCAACATAAAGGCTTTCAGAGCCAGAAGAAGGAGTGCAGAATGAGCGGTTTCATGAGTGTTTTCGGTTTGTGGATGGCGGTGTTCTTCACCTTCAGTATATTCAGTTTCTTGTCTTAAAGATTAAAATACGCTAANNTACTTCTATAAGTTCGGCGAGCAAGTATTTGTAGGCTTGTCCGCAGCCTATTGGTTAGTATATTTATTCTACAGCATTATGCTGCCAAATCTGTTTACCAAACTCATCACAGACTTCAAAGGCAATATTATTCTGCTTATTCCCGCCACCTTAGGCATTATGATGCTGCTTAGGATTATACCAAAAACCCAGTGGCTTAGCCGCTTTCCGATAGCAATTATGATTGGCACTTCAGCAGGGATAAATATGCTACGCTACACAAAGAGCGATATGCTAAGCCAAATATCGGCTACTATGATAAACCCATTTAATGCTGCCTCCACTTCGGCAGTAATAGGCAATATCCTTCTAATTGTGGGAACTATCTGTGGCGTTTACTACTTCTATTTTAGCAAGAAACAGGAGGGTATCTCAGCCGTTCCCTCAAAGCTTGGCATATGGTTTTTAATGATAAGCTTCGGTGCATCATTTGGCTACACAGTTATGGCACGTGTATCATTGCTAATCGGCAGACTGGAATTTCTGCTAAAAGACTGGCTACACATAATAAAATGACAAACTACTAACAAACAATCATAGAAAAAGGACTACGCTTATGCTTCAACTACATCATCGTTTCATCGAGGTCGCAAAAAAACATGGTTCTAAAATGGANNAAATAAGGATTACACATATTCACGTATGCTGATAGCCACATTCATTCTAAAGGAACATATAGCCAAAATCAAAGGCAAGTATGTGGGTATTTTACTCCCCACCTCCATGGGATGTATGCTTTCGGTAATAAGTACGCTCATGAATGGCAAGGTGCCGGTTATGATTAACTACGCCACCGGTGCTATAGAGAATTCGATGTACGCCCGCGAAAAGTGCCAGTTCAAAACTGTGCTTACTAGCAAAAAGTTATTAGACAAGCTGGGACTACAGCCAATTGACCATATGATCTTTGTGGAAGATATACTTGCCGAAGTAAAGCTTGCTACCAAGCTAAAAGCAGCGTTTATCTCAAAGCTTCCCACCGCTATGATTCAGAAGCTTGTGCATAGTGGCGACAGCTCAGAGATATCGGTGATTCTGTTCACCAGCGGTAGTGAAAAAGAACCCAAGGCTGTCCAGCTTTCGCATAAAAACATTTTGCATAACGTGGATGCCATACCTAAACTGGTAACCCTAGACCACAATGATGTGTTCATGAGCATCTTGCCAATGTTCCATGTGTTTGGATTAACTGTTGAGTTCTGGTTACCACTGCTGATCGGAGCTTCAATGGTTACCTATCCCAATCCTCTGGAATACAAAACTGTTTCGGATTTGGTGCGTGAGTACAAGGCAACCTTTATTGCTGCAACTCCCTCATTTTTCTTTGGTTACTTAAACAAATCAAAGCCTGGTGACTTTGCTACCTTACGCTTTGCCATTGCCGGAGCAGACAAACTTCCCGACAAAGTGTATGAAGGATTCATGAAAAAGCATGGAATACCCATTTTTGAAGGATATGGCGCAACTGAGACCAGCCCGGTGATATCTACAAACTACCCCGGCATTCACAAGATGGGTAGCATTGGAAAGCCCATACCCGGAGTGCAGGTAAGAATACTCGATATAAATACCGATAAGATTCTGGGACCCAATGAGGAAGGTAAAGTAGTTGTAAAAGGCGATATGGTTATGGAAGGTTACCTCGGTGACTTGGAAGAAACCTCCCTTCGCATCCACAATGGCTGGTATGACACCGGAGATATTGGCATGATAGACGATGATGGCTTTATGTGGCATCGTGGCAGACTAAAACGTTTCGTGAAAGTTGGTGGTGAGATGGTTTCGCTGGTAAAGGTAGAAAATGCACTTAGCCGTCTTTTGCCGGAAGACGTTATCTGCTGCGTGGTGGACATCCCCAACGCTACAAAAGGGGCTGATGTGGTTGCTGCTGTTGCCACCGGCGATTTTGATAAAGACAAAGTGTTGAAGATGCTAAAAAAAGAACTGCCGGCAATCGCTGTACCTCGTCAATTCTACGTTATCGAAGATATCCCGATGATGGCAAGCGGAAAGGTTAATTTCCGCGCAGTTGAAAGCATTTGCCGCGAAAGAAGCACCAATGGTGAATAAAACTTTATACGATTATCCGAACTTTATTACTCTCCTACCGGAGCTAAACGCTCTGCTAACCAGGATAGTNNAGAAGCTAATGCGGGCAATATCTCGGTACGCGTAACCAACCTGATAAAACCGAGACTGGGGGAACAGGAAACAGATCCAAACGATTCCAGTTTGTTTCTGGTTTCACGTTCCGGCAGTCGCTATCGTGATATTGCTGAGAATCCTGCAGATGGACTGATGCTTATAGTTATCGGCCAAGAAGAGCAGCGTTTCCCGCAAGATGCCATTCCTACTTCCGAATGGGGTTGTCATCGCCGTATCCACGACACAGACTTGCATGAGAACTACCCCTGCATATTGCATGCTCATCCCACAGAAGTAATTGCCCTGTCCCTTAGTAAAGCCTATACAGACAGCAGCACCCTAAGCGCATATCTTGCTTCGCTATTGCCTGAGCTTCCCCTGTATTTATCAGAAGGTATTGTTGCAACAAACTATGCTTTGCCGGGCAGTAACGACTTGGCAAGCATTAGCGCAAAGAGCTTCATGGACAAAAAAGCGCTGATCTGGCAAGGACACGGACTGGTGTGTAGGGGCAAGAACCCGGACGAGGCACTGGATTATATGGAGATAATAAATAAAGCTGCCAGGCTTCACTTCCTTGCTGATAAGTGAGCTACCGAGTAGTATATAAGCTCAAAACGTGTAATCATCTATTGTAGCGATTTCTTAGCTACTTCCCT
>DIMZ01000102.1:19330-20243 GCA_002425825.1 Cloacimonetes bacterium UBA5553
GCAAGGAAGCAGCAGGGAAGCTGGGCATATTTATCCTAATAGCAGCGATCAACTACGTCCAAGCTTCAATTTACAGCTTGCCATAACGCGGGTAAGAGCTTATATTATTACTTACACTATGCTATTCTATGACTAGGCGAGTCTCAGATGCAAATATTAAAAATACGGAGTTTAGTAATGGTGCAAAGAAAGCTTGTTCTTGAGATACCCGAAAACCTACTTCAGAGTTGGCAAGATACCGTAGATTTACTTGCAGATTTATTGGACTTACCAGCTGCGCTCATAATGAGAATTAATGATCCCAATATTGAAGTTTTCGTTGCCAGCAATACAACCAACAACCCCTATCATGTGGGCGATAAAGAAATACTAAGTAACTCCGGGCTATACTGTGAGCATGTAATAATGACTAAGAAAGAGCTACTGGTTTCCAATGCAACAAAAGATGATCTGTGGCGTAGTAATCCTGATGTAAAACTTAACATGATCTCTTACTTAGGTTTCCCCCTCCTCAAGCCGGACGGAGCACCATTTGGAACCTTGTGCGTGTTAGACAACAAAGAAAATCACTATTCACCGATCGTACAAAGACTGATGGATAAGCTGCGCAACCTTATCCAGAACGATATCGAGCTAGTATATACCAATCAGATACTGGGTGATAAGAATAAGCGAGTTATGGATTATCTAAGAGAAATTCAATCGTTTAGAGGGATGGTGCAAGTATGCCCCCATTGCAAGAGAATTAAGAGCAATGACGGAAACTGGTATCCTTTTGAAAAGTATATGATAAGCCATCCTGATGCCGATTTCAGCCATATCTATTGTGATGACTGCAAACACGATTTTGATGATTAGCGTTGCTGGTTGTTACTAACCCCGATTTGAGGATTGTAGCAGCATTAATCACTAA
>DIMZ01000102.1:20260-33272 GCA_002425825.1 Cloacimonetes bacterium UBA5553
ACACTAAGAGTAGATTTTACTAACTCCGCTAACTCAAGATTTGAAAATGGCTTTTGCAAGAAGGGGTAATCGACCTTTATAACTCCATGCTTCTGAATTATCTCCTCTGTATAGCCAGACATCACAATCACTTTTACGAAGGGGTTGTTTTGCGTTACTATATTGGCAAATTCAATACCGCTAATCCCTGGCATCACAACATCTGTAATAATCAAGTCTGGCAGCGGCTCGCCTGAGTTACATGCATCCCATGCGCTGGAGGCAGAATCAAAGATACTAACCTTGTAACCAATCTTGCTTAGTACCTTATACGCTAAATTGCGAATGAATTCATCGTCTTCTACAACCATTATATATGCGCCATCTCCACGTTCCATTTCCGATTCTAATGTCCCACTCTCCCTGTTTATTATCTTGTCTGCGACGGGAAAATAAACGCTAAAACAAGAGCCCTGCCCGGGCGTGCTGTCAACTTCAATAAATCCACCAGACTGACGAACAATACCATAAACGGTAGCCAAACCTAACCCTGTACCCGATTGCTTACCCTTAGTGGTGAAGAAAGGCTCAAATATGCGAGACATGGTAGCTTTATCCATCCCGCACCCATCGTCGGTAATTTGCACCTTTACATAGTAACCCTGCTGGATATCCGGAAATGCTAGATTATTTTTGGCCTTCACAAATTCATCGCTCGTTCTAATGATCAGCCTACCGCCCTTGGGCATGGCTTCTCGGGCATTAATGCTCAAGTTTAGTATCACCTGCTCCATCTGGCCGATATCTGCATTCACACTGGCAAGGTCAGCAACCAAATCCATAACCACTTCGATATCTTCTCCAATTAGTCTAAACAACATCTTTTGCAAATCGTTTATGACGGTGTTAAGGTTTATGGTTTGCAGCTGAGTAACCTGCTTGCGACTAAAGGTTAGTAACTGCCTGGTAAGATTTATAGCACGTTTTCCTGCCTTAACAATCTCTTCCACGTCTCCAACTAAACTGCTTTCTGGATGCAGGCTATCGGCAACCTCACGAGCATAACCAAGAATAACAGTTAAAATGTTGTTAAAGTCATGTGCTATCCCACCGGCTAACTGCCCGATGGAATCAAGCTTTTGTGCTTGCCTCAGCTGTTCACGAAGCTGCTCGCGTTCTATTTCATCCAGCTTACCCTCAGTTAGGTCTTGAAAGTCGCCATATACTTTAATAACATTACCGTTTACTACTTCAGCTTTTGCTGATGTTCTAATGTATAGCTTCCTAGCTTGGGGAGTGGTAAACCAGCTTTCAAAAACGTATGGCTCTCCAGTGGCACAACATGCTTCAAAATAGCTCTTTATTCTCTCCCTTTCTGTCTCGGGATAACAGCTTAAGCTTATTGTTATTAGTTCATTGCTGTTACTTACGCTGTTTGGAGATAGATCATGCAGACGATAAAGCTCGTCTGTCCAATACATACTGCCACTTTGTGTATCCCATTCCCATCCGCCAATCTTACTTATCTGTTGTGTAGTTTTTAGTATTGATTCGCTTCGTTCCAGTGCGGCTATAACCTTCAACCGCTCTTCAACTTCCTGCTCTGCTTCCAGCATTTTTTGCTCGAGCTTTCTTATCAAGCGTTCATTGTAGAGTTTCAAAATCTCAGACTCGCTCTTGTCATTCTCCGTTATCCCTTTTGCTCGTGATGATGTTTGCCGGATAACAGCTTCTATACGTTGCATCAGTTCTTCAGGTTCACAGGGTTTCACTATAAATGCATCTGCACCAACCTCATAAGCCAGTTCTTCATCCTTGTATCCAGTATAGGTCGCAGTGTAAGTGATAAAGGGGATATTGTGTAGTTTGGGGTTCTTGCGCACCTCTCTACATAGAGTAAATCCATCCATGATAGGCATCAGAATGTCACTTATTATCAGTTCAACCTCGTTTGTCTCCAGTATATCCAGTGCTTCTTTTCCATTTGATGCATACAACACACTATATCCATAGCCTTCTAACAAGCTTTGTAGCAGATAATTATTCTCGGCATGATCGTCAACAATCAGCACTCTCATTTTCCGCTCCTTGCCCGAAAGCTGCTGATATGGGCTTCTATATCAGTAATAAATGTGTCTGGATTGATTGGTTTCTCTATGTATGCAGATGCTCCAGCCGCCAAAGCAGTTTCTTTGTCGCCAACCATGGCGTATGAAGTTACGGCAATTATGGGAGTGCTGTTCAATATCGGATTAGTCCGCAATGCTCTTGCTACTTGGTATCCATCCATCTCGGGAAGCTGAATATCCAGTATTATTGCCAATGGCTTGGTATCGGCAGCCAGGCTAATACCCAATTGCCCCGTTTCAGCCTGGATGGTTTCGTAATCGTGCTTGCTGAGCAAATACTGAATAAGATATAAGTTCGAAGGATTGTCTTCTATCACTAAAATGCGTCTATTCTTCTCCATATATTCTCCTAATTGGAACAACAGCCCTGAATGTGCTACCCTTCCCCGGCTCACTAATAACTACTATTTGGCCACCCATAAGGTGTAGTAGTTGATAACAAATAGATAAGCCTAATCCGCTCCCCTCATATTTTCTTGTTAAACCAGAATCAATTTGTTGAAATGGCTTGAATAGCTTGTCCAGTTCTGAAACAGCTATGCCGATTCCGGTATCTTGAACTGATATTACATAGTTGCTTCCATGGGTTGTAGTTGTTACTGCTACAAAGCCTTCTTCAGTGAACTTTAAAGCATTGCTGAGCAGATTTAAGACTACTTGCTCTAATCTACGTTGGTCGCATTCTATTATCGCTTTCATATCTTTATGCTCAGTCCTTAGCTCTAACCCTTTCTTATCCGCTTGGGGTTTTACTAAAGAGACTATTTTATTTATAGCATGAACAAGGTTAAACTCCGTATATACAAGGTCGAGTTGTCCAGCCTCGATTTTGGAGATATCCAATACGTCGTTTATAAGAGATAATAGATGTCTGGAGCTATTCTGAACCATATGAAGTTGCTTACGCTGTTCGTCATTAATACTACCGGGTAGCTCTTGTAATAGTATCCCAGTAAAACCAATTATTGAATTTAAGGGAGTGCGCAATTCGTGCGACATTGTGGCTAAAAATGCAGATTTTAGCATGTCTGCTTGCTGAGCTTTCTGCATGGCATCAGCTAATTCTTTAGTCCGCTCCACTATCCTGTTTTCCATTTCGCTGTTGGCTAAACGTAGTTCCTTAGTTCTTATCCGCACTTGTCTTTTTAGCACAAATCCGGATATAGTGGCAATAAGTAAACCCATTCCGATAATCAACAACAGCAGCTTCAGCCACAAGGGAAGCTTCATGCCGGTGCTATCGCTTGTCCAGTTTCGAATTGCTTGATAATATGCAGACTCTGGAGTTTGCTTCATCTCCTTTAGGTGCTTATCGATAACTAGTAGCAAATCTGTGTTCTTCCCCTTGGCTGTTATGTAGAACAACGCAGACGGTTCGAACACAATCGCGGTATCTTCAAGACCATACTTACCGGCGTGCATGCGTCCATAGAAATTGTTGGTTACAGCTACATCAGCCTTGTTGTCGGCAACAAGGCTAAAGGCATCATCAAAGCTTTTTACCGCTATTAGCTTGACTTGTAGACCAAAGCCATTAACCATAGTTATTATGGCTTGCTGTTGGATTGATCCTTCTAACACCACAATTCTTTTACCGTCAAGATCAATAACAGATTGAACTCCAAGTCCTTTGCGTGCATATACCTGCGACCAGGAGGACAAAACAGGATTTTGATGAAATGAATACTGCTGATCTCTATCGGTAGTATAGGCTACATCTGTTACGATATCGATCTCGCCAACTTGCAGCTTATGTAGATTGTCGTCCCAATTGCCAAGTTGATAATGTAAATCCCAATCTTCTTCTTTGGCAATAGCGTTCAGGATTTCTACAAATATCCCTGCAGGCTCACCTTCATTATTAATGTAGCACTTGGGTGGATTCTGAGCAATGCCTACTCTAACCCCACGCCCAAATAGCATACTAAGCGGACTTAGCAGCAGACTTACTAATACCAGTCTGATGAACTTCGTAATTGGCTCAAAGCTCTTATTCTGCATCTCTGTCCCCTATAAAGCTAGTGACGACTACCATCTGCTGCTTATGTAAAACAGCTATACATACATAATATATACAATAATCTGTATAGAACTAAAAGGACTTAAAGCTAATTCAAATACAGATTATCAGGCTTTTTTGAACTGCACTTTGAAGGTATAAATCAGGGGTTCACGAATCAGAAAGCGCCATGTTGCCACTTCCTGCTTAACAGCAGTAACAAATTCTGTATTAAGCATCCCTGAATCTACAATAATGTCGCTGTTTTGCACCACACCCTGATCGGTGATAAAAAGCTTGATCTGCAAGGTGCCTTGCATAGGAGTTACTGCCGCTTGCCTGCGATACAGATTCTGTAGCTGTACTTGACGGGTATTAACCACATTTCTTACATGAATCACATCATTGCTTTCTGTTTGAACAGGGGTTTGTGCCGGAGCAGCAGGAGCTTGGTCCGGCTGTTCCACTGGCTTGTTTGCAGTACAGGCCGACAAGGTGAGAAAAACAAGACTAACGATAATAACTGGTAGCATCATAGCTTTCATAGCTAACTCCCTTCTTTTTCAAAATAGTGGACATCATACAAGCTATGTGTTCTGATTGTCATGCAAGTAACGCAACAGACTAAAACCCATATGACACCTATCTTCATAATTTAAACGATGTTTTGACACAGCCAAATTATTCTTGACTTATCGGCAGCATGTAATAATTGGCTTCTTTGCAAACACATACTTTTGAGTGAATAACATCCCCAGCTTGTTTGCCTCTATAAACGTAAGTATTTGCATAATATCTTAGAGAGAATGAATACAACATGAATAAAGAATTTATCCGACCACTGATAATTGTGGTGATGGCAACATTAATGATTGGCTTGATAGCATGGTTAGTACCGGCTAAAGAAGCCGGTGTTATAAAAGTGAAGAAGATGACTTGGTTCGAAAGGCTATACCAAAAGCAGGTGATTGCTAAAGCCGATACGCTGATTGCTGCCGAAGCTGCAACATTAGCTAGTGACTTAATGCCCATTAAGTCATTCATTGCTAAGCTTAACAACCCTAAGGCAAACCTGCGCATAGCCTATTTTGGAGATTCAATTATCGAAGGTGACCTCATTACCGGAAAACTTCGTCAAGACCTACAAGCCAGCCACGGAGGCACCGGAGTTGGCTTGGTGCCAATCACTTCTATTGTTGCCGGATTCAGACAAACTATAAAACACAACTTTTCGAAGAACTGGGAAAGCATTTCCTTCATGACCCCCCACAGCAAAGAAGTTTCCCTTGGTTTTACCGGTTTCACATTCATACCTCGAAACTACTATGTATCAGAAACAACAATTGAAGCACAAAAACTTGATAGTCTTGCCGTGATGGATAGCTCTTTGGTAGCAACTCCGAAGCCGCAGAAGAAAACTGCACGCGTATATGTAAACAACGCTCCCTGGGTGGAGTACATAGCCTCACCGGTTGCAGGCGGAGCATCAGCTTTTACTCATATTCGTCTTTTTTATAGCAATGCCACAGATAGTAGCATTGTGAAAGTATCATTAGATGGCTCCTCTATGCAAACTAAAAGACTAAGCAATGGTAGTGGTGTTCAAGTGCTTAGCTTAAATGAAACCAGCCCCGTAAACAAAATCAAACTGGAGTTCTCTGCCCATGACCCCATTCATGTTTATGGTGTAAGTTTCGACGAACCGCAAGGAGCCTATGTGGACAACTTTCCCATTCGCGGCTATTCTGGTATGTATTTTCAGCGTATTCACAACGATATCCTAAAAGGCTTTCAACGATACTTGAATTATGATCTTATCGTTTTGCAGTATGGAGAAAACGTTTCAGACCCCAAGATTACCGATTACAGCTATTATGAAAGGGGCATGAAGAACACCATAAAGCACATTCAGAATGCTCTCCCTGATGTTCCAATCCTAATGATTAGTGCACACGATAGAAGCATAAAGATAAACGGCTCGTATCGCACCTCACCTGATATACCCTACATAGTAAAAACTCAGAGCAATGTAGCCAAAGCAATGAACGTAGGCTTCTGGAATCTCTTTGCAGCAATGGGTGGTATAGACTCAATGCCAAATTACGTTTCTCACCAACCAGCCTGGGCGGGTAAAGATTATACTCACTTCACTAGAAGCGGGGGCATTCAGATTGCCACGATGCTGCTAAAGTACCTGAAGGGAATAGATTGAAGCAGTATCACCGCTTTGGACTTATCTTTCTTTCGCTAGTATTTGTGCTGGTGCTAAACTTCTCCAGTGCCGAGGAAAGCGATGAGCAGAACTACATGGACGAGCTACTTACCGAAGATGAATATCCACAAGATATGGATACTTTGGAAGAGTTTATCCAAAGCTATTACCTGCTACTGGATAGCAACGAATACCTGAATCGCTTCAAGTTCATAAATCAGGACAAGAATGTGTTTCAAAATGATGCAAAAACCTTAAAGCCATTCTACGAAAAGCTTCTTGAGTTACGCAGCGGAGTTCGAGACCGGGTTAGCGTTTATCAGATTGGTGATTCACACATTCAATCAGGCTATTTCCCGGGAACCGCCAGAGCATCACTACAAAAATACTACGGCAATGCAGGTAGGGGACTTATCTTTCCCCTGCGTCTTGCCGGCACCAATCAACCTGATGACTACAAGATTAGTTCTGCAGGTGGCATAACCCGCAATTCGTCAGATCGGGGAATTGGCGGTTTTGCGCTAAACGCTTCAGCAACATCCAGCATCGACATTAGCACCAATAGTTTCTTTAACACCGACAACAGCTTTAACAAGCTCTCTGTTATCAGCAGTTCCCCCGGTTTATCTCCCAAAGCAAAAGTAGCAGATGGCTCGGAGACATTCGCAAACTGGAATGAGTACTCGCTAAGATCCTTAATGTGGGATAAGGCTACCAGCAAGATAAGTGTGAAGCTATATGGTGAAGCATCCATCTTATATGGGTTAATCTTAGAAAAACAAAGCCCGGGATTGTTATACCACTCTACAGGGATAAACGGAGCAGGTTTTTATAACCTTTTGGACTCACCCAATCTCTTCAAGCAGATAGGTATGTTAAATCCCGATTTAATTATAATATCTCTTGGCACCAATGATGCTCAAGGCAAGTACAGGAACGATCTATTTGCTTCCAATCTGAAACGCTTCTGGCAGTTGCTCCGCACTTATTGCCCTGATTCAGCCGTGCTCTTTACTCTGCCTCCCGATTCTAAAAAGCATGGCAAACACAATGCAGATTTGGAAAAACTTGAAAAGACTATAGTGGATTTTGCCAGGCAAAATAGCTGCGCATGGTGGGATCTAAGTGACGTTATGGGTGGTAAGGGTAGCATAAGCAAGTGGCGCAAAGAGCAAATGGCATCACAAGACTATCTTCACTACACTCCCAAGGGCTATATGCTGCAAGGCTATCTTTTCTACCAGGCTTTTGTGAAAAGTTACAAGTATTTCAGCGAAAATGCTGGCATAAAGGAACGGTAAATGAACCTGATCAACGAGATTGTTGCTTCGCTGAAGTATAATCCCCAACAACCCTTGCTTTTTAACAGCTCTTTCTTCCTCTTCTTCTTTATTGCCATTTTACTGTTATACCCAATTGTAGTAACCAAGGTAAGGGTTCGCACATGGTATCTAATGCTGATATCAATGTATTTTTACTATAAGACCAGCGGTTCCTTCATCTTGCTATTAGTAATCACCTCGCTTGCCAATTACGGCTTAGGTGCAGGTATCTACCATGCCAAGTCCAGGGCTGGTAAGCGTTCGTTCTTGCTACTCAGCCTTATATGGAACCTAGGTACTTTGGGCTACTTTAAGTATACTAATTTTATCTTTACCACCATCAACCAGATAAGCGGCGGTCAACTGCCACTTATTGATGTGGTTCTACCGGTAGGTATTTCATTCTTTACGTTTCAAACCTGGAGTTATACCCTCGATATATTCTTCGGTAAACTTAAGCCTCTTAATAGCTTTGTTGATTTCAGTTTCTTCGTTTCCTTCTTTCCCCAGCTTGTGGCAGGCCCCATTGTTCGGGCGAGCTACTTCATTCCCCAAATAAACCGGAAGCTGGTACTGGATCAGGATACAATAGCCAAGGCCCTAGTTCTAATCTTTTCGGGTTTGCTAAAGAAAGGCGTGATAGCCGATTATCTATCCATAAACTTTGTAGATAGGATTTTCCAAAGCCCTGCACTATTTTCAGGAGCAGAGAATCTATTGGGAGTGTATGCCTACGCCATGCAAATCTACTGCGATTTTAGTGGATACTCAGATATTGCTATTGGACTGGCAGCACTAATGGGCTTTAGCCTGCCGGTAAACTTCTTGTCGCCCTATAGAGCCAGCAGTATAACCGATTTCTGGCGCAGGTGGCACATATCTCTGTCCACTTGGCTTCGTGACTATCTGTATATACCTCTTGGCGGTAACCAAAAAGGCAAGACACGGCAATACATAAACCTGATGATTACTATGCTCCTTGGTGGATTATGGCATGGTGCTTCCTGGAACTTCGTATTCTGGGGCGGATTACACGGTATTGCCCTGGCATTCGACAAGTTGCTTGGAAAGCTAAAAATTATGCAATCCAAGCTGATGCAGGCTATTGGCGTTGTAGCAACCTTCCACTTCGTATGCTTCTGCTGGATTTTCTTTCGCTCCCCTGATTTTAGCACTTCCTGGCTGATTATAAACAGGATTTTTACAGCCTTCAATGCTGCAATACTGCATCAGTGGGTACCCAAATATCCTGTAGTAGCAATGCTGATGGTGGCAGGATACATTTTTCACTGGATGCCTGACATCGTAGAGCTTAGTTTTGAAAAGGTTTTGCGCCGCACACCAATCCTGCTCCAATCCCTCCTCTTGGCAATTGTTATATGGATTCTATTCCAGGCACGATCAGCAGACATTCAACCCTTTATCTATTTCCAGTTTTAGGAGTTTGTATTATGCCACACAAATTAATGCCTACCTTTCAATACTACAGCTGGGGTGATGATAGCTTTATTCAAAACTTATGTTCCCTTACTCATCTAAAGGGCAGCCCTGTAGCCGAAATGTGGTTAGGGGCTCATCCAAAGTCGCCTTCGTTGCTAGTGATAGATGCTCAACATGAAGCTTTGGATAAGTATATCTCAGAGCGTTCTGCTTCTGCCTTGGGAAGTGCCGTTGATGTGTATGAAGGCAAGCTGCCGTTTTTATTCAAGTTACTGGCAGCAAAAGAACCGTTATCCATTCAGCTGCATCCTGATAAACAGGCTGCCGAAGCAGGTTTTGCCTACGAAAGCAAATTGGGCATCTCAATAAACGATGCTATGCGAACCTACAAGGATAACAACCACAAGCCAGAACTCCTCTGCGCCTTAACAGACTTTACAGCATTATGTGGATTTCGAACACATCAGGAAATGATAAGCATTATTAATTCCTTGGGACTGGAACTTCTGTGGAATAGCTTCGTTAACTTTGCAGCCAACCCATGCTCTATAACTCTAAAATGCCTTTTTACTGAGTATCTATCTACCAATGAAGAGCAAATGAAAGAGGCTATAGGCAAAATAGAAAGCTACCTACCCGGTGATGATTATGCTATTACTGAAGCCCAAGCCATGTGTTGCAATTTGGTTAAACACTATCAGCTTGATAGAGGTGTGTTAGCCCCTTTGTTTCTTAATAGTGTAAATCTCTCCCCCTTTGAGGCGATATTCATAGATGCGGGAATTTTACACGCTTATATTCATGGTGCCGGCTTAGAACTAATGGCAAATTCAGACAACGTAATCCGGGGGGGGCTAACTTCAAAGCATGTAGATATAAAACAGATACTTGCCAATACCCGATTTGCCCCTCAACCAGCCATATTAGTAGGCACAGATTCATCTACACCCAACCTGCATTCTTACAATAGCCCTGCATCCGAATTCAAGCTCAGTTTGCTTGATCTAGATGCCAATCAGCTTATCCACACTTATTCTAAACCAATGATAATGCTATGCCTTCATGGCAGCTTTAATTGCTCTGATAACATACATATCGGCACCGGAGAAGCCATTTTTATTGCTGCATCCGAAGCATCAGTTACACTCAGCGGTACAGCCCTAATCGCCATTGCCAGCCTATAGTTTTCAATACATCCTAATCAAACAGAAAAAGTGCCAAACTATAGTCTTTNNATTTTATTGCTAGTACTGCTTCTTTAGAATGAGAACTCAACTCCAAAGGCAAAGGACTCTATCACCTCGTCTTTACCTTTTATTTTTCCATCACCATCAAGGTCTATATATACTTCATTATACTTGCCAACCAGATTGGTAGTATCTGAAAGTCCGTAAACCAATCGTCCGGTAACAATGGAATTGAAGTTACGAGGGTATCTAAGATCAATGTAGTTTACGTTTACCTGAGAATAGGACATTGTGGCTTCCTTTAAATTCGGCACAAATGTGGGATTAACCGTTAAGCTCCCCCACAATGATTTACCCATGTGATTACCCTCTCCATACATATCCTGAAAGGCAACCTTAAGGTTTACTATATCATAGAAATTAGCTCGCAAATGGCCAAACCAACCTACGGATGCAGCTACGCCGTCTAACATCGATTCTTTTGTTGCCAGACTCCATTCATTTCGTCCATCACTCGGCCTGTTGTTGTATAGCACATACGAGCGTTGTTGGTCATATAGCCTGTCGAAGTAACCCGGAAGAAACTTTGCACCAAAATTACGAAACTCGAATTTCGCGTCGAAGATAAAGAACTTACTGCTGAAACCGGGGAAGATTACACCTGTGCCATAACCATCAATTTTAGCTATCTCGCCATAATTATCGAGCATAAACAAATCCGTCTCAATTAGGGGTATGCGGTAATCTGCGCTATATACTGTTACATCATCGCGCTTGGGAAATGCCTGAAGCGAATCTGATACTGCAGTTTGATCAAAGGGATAGCTGGAATATTCATTGGCAATGTTCGGGAATTGAGCATCAACATAGGGATTGATACTTGGATGGTCGATAAAGCCATTACCGTTTATGTCTAAGTCTATGTTGTCCGGTATGCCATCGTTATCAGTATCAAGCCAATAAGCTCCGTCGTTGGGGAATCTGTCGTAAATATCAGGTATTCCATCATTGTCCCTATCTTCAAATCTGCGATACTGGTCTCTGTCTATACCCAGGTTCACGCCCACCTGCAATCTCTCAAACAGCGGTATCTCTAACAACTGAACTGGATTTATAAATACTCTGCCTGCCAGAATTTCGTTCTTGTGCACATTATGCGTGAAAGCTTCAAAGCCCAGCCCGGAAATTGGGGTATTAATTCCAACATATCCACCAACATTCTTTACTCCGGGATATAGAAGCATATTTGAATAGCGATTAAAGATTAGTCNNGGAATGCACCCAACTTTGAAGTAGAAAGGATCTTTGCGCCTGCCCCAGCTAATGTAATAGATCTTGTTTACATAGTCTTGCCATTCGTCCCAGTCTTCTTTGCGGATGTTGCCCTCGCTGTCAATTAGCAAATCTACATCCAGACCGAGACCAAATTTACCAAAGTTTATCTGAGGCATTAGCCTTACCTGAGAGTAAATCTCATTGTTTATCATCACTGTGCCAACAGCACCATTCATACCCAGTTCTGTTCCATCGGGATACTCTGCATCATCTGCAGGAACACTCTCTCCCGGAATGCCAAATTCCTCCGAGTAACCCTGAGCAAATATTAACAGCGGAAGCAAAGCTAAAAATAACACTAGTATTCGTTTCATAATTATTCTCCTTATGTTTTAAGAGCGGTTTCATACTGTCTGTAACAAAGCATTATGTCAAGCCATTTTTGCGCATCACAATTTTAGCAGCATATCCCAAATTCCAAGCGGCATGGTGGCATCGTATTGATAGGGTCGGTTTATCTCCATTCCCAATGCATCAATCATCACTTTTCCCTTCACAGTATATTGCACTTCTCCCTTGAATACTCCTGCTAGCGAACCAAGCAACGATTTTACATTGCTAAGCTTAAACACCATCACACCCTCTTTGGAATAGATGCTCTCATCAAAGCTTAGTTGGGTTTTCAGATTACCCTTTCCGATGGACTTGTTGTTAATAAACACTTCCGCAGGAAATCCCTTGAAGTTGAAGCTGAAGCCATAGGGATTAAGCAAAATAAAGTGAACATGCAACTCTGATTCGCTCAAGCCAACCCTCTCTATACTGGTTCTTTGAATCTTAAACAGATTCTGACCCTTGGCACTAAACTTGGTTAAGATGCCTTCCAAATAATCTCTTAATGCCAGTTCGTATGGCTCTTCGAAGCTAAAGTCCCTGCTGAATCCAATTGCCTTCCCCCTGCCTTTTCCGGTTACAAAAAACTGAACCTTCTGATCTATACTACTAACCATCTTAACCACAGGACGGGTATCCAGCACCACAGAAAAATCCAGATTCAGTGATGCACGCTTGGGTATCTCTACTTCCTTTGTCAAAGTGGCATTGCCAACCCTTGCTCTATTCTTGTCCAGTATCTCCATATTTAGTTTATCAACCCTCATTTTAAAGCTATTTGGTNNTATTACAGATACATTTATAACGCTCTTATCTGGGTCTATAGAGACTACCCTAATATCGTGCACACGCTCTATGCTTGGCTTTTTGAACATCTTACACGAGCTGAAGCTGATTAACACCAGCAGTATTAGTACTAGCTTAATGGTTTTTAACATCATTCACTCCATCTGCTACATTGCGGAACCATTGTTCAAGGGCAAACACTTGATACAACATCTCGGCAGGTTGGTTATCTCCACTAAGATACTTTTGCCATTGCTTATTTATTACTGCTAAATCCCAAATTCCCCGCT
>DIMZ01000102.1:33291-35304 GCA_002425825.1 Cloacimonetes bacterium UBA5553
AACTTGCTGCTATTCAAAATATCGGACAAATAGCTGCATAGCCCCCCACGCATCCATTGTGCATAAAACGGCGACGAAAATATCCCCTTATCCTTGCGCAGGTATATCTCTTCGGGTATAAGGGGTTTCATAGCCTTGCGATGCAGAAGCTTATTATATGGTGGTTGCAGCTTGTATCTCGAAGGGAGCTTGAACACAAAGTCCACCAATCTATTATCCAGAAAAGGCACCCTACTCTCCACTGAATTTGCCATAGACATCCTATCCTCAAAATGCAGCAGTGTCTGTATGGATGTGTTGTGCATCATATTATAAAGAAAGTTAGACAATCGCGATGCCTTAATATCTACAATCCGGCTTAGCATACCCGCTTCTGCCTGCAAACTGGCCTCTTGCCTGAAAGCTTTGCTAAAGGGCTCAAAACGCAATAGACTGAATTCAAGGCGATAGAGTGCTGATTCCGGAAATATTGCAGAAAGCCCTATCTTTGCCAGCTTGGAGTAGCCGGATTGGTTATCCTCTGCCCTTAAGTATTTTGGCAGTTCTTTGCGCAGCTTACCCATTTGCAGTCCACGTAACAAATCTGCAAAATAACGGTATGAGGCATGCCGATAGCCGGCATTAATCTCGTCTGAGCCTTGCCCGCTAAGCAGCACTTTTATGCCCTGCTGTTTTGCCGTGTTAAAAACTGCATACTGCGACACAAAACCTGCTGCAATTGGCATATCGTTTATTATAGTAGCTCTGTCCCACCAATTAATGGCATCCTCTGCATCCGCGGTTAGCAAGTGCGAGATGCTGGCTGTACGCTTTACTATTATTTCTATCCACTTGCGCTCGTCAAGCGCGGGAGTATCGGCATAATAAGAGGAAAAGGTGTGCATTGGTTCTGCAAGTTTCCTTGTAGCAGAGCAAACAATTGCCGATGAATCCATACCACCCGATAGCGAAGCTCCCACAGGTACGTCACTACGGACTTGCAGCGATATAGCATCAAGAAAGAGGGCTTGATACTCTGCAATAGCAGCTTTGAACGATAGATCTGAGCTTTCGAATGTATCAGTAACCATGGTGTAGTACTGCTTAATCTCCATAATCCCATTGGATACGCTAAGATTGTATCCCGGTTTCAGGCTTTTTATCTGCTGCCAATAGGTCTCATCGTCATACACCAGCAGTGAGTTTATCTTTAGGCTCCGCCAGATCATGGCCTTGTTTAGCTCTGGCTGGCAAGTGGCTGTTAAAAGCTGCTTTATCTCGCTACCCAGATACAAATAGTTAGCATCTAAAACATAGTAAAATGGCTTTATGCCATATCGGTCTCTACTGCAAAACAGCCGTTGATTGCCATTATCCCATAGAGCAAATGCCCACATCCCAATGAATTTACCAACGCAGGCATCTCCCCAGGCATGATATGCTTTAAGAATAACTTCGGTATCGGAGCTACTGAAGAATCTGTATCCATGCCGTATCAGTTCCGCTTTCAGCTCAAGNNTATATTTCGCCATTAAAGCTTATGGCAATGCCCAGTTCATTATCAACCATCGGCTGATGCCCACACTCAGCCAGGTCTATAATGCTCAAGCGTCTGAAACCCAATCCAGTTGATGCACTTGTGCAGTAGTTCAGTAATGGATACTTAGCTTTTATCTCATCAGTAGATTCCTGACCTGAGAAGCAACTCATTACCTTTGAGGCACGTGTTGCAGTCAGATATCCCTCATCATCGGGACCTCTGTGGCTTACAAGGCTGGTCATTATTGACAGCAGCTTCAGGTCAATGGCCTTGCCATTCAAGCTGTGGATACCGGCTATACCGCACATGGTTACTCCTTCTGAGCTACACGCTTCATGCATTCAACATTAAGTCAAGCGAATTGTATGAAATCCATTTTCTTGCCAGAGAGAATCGCAGTTTATCCCCTCTCCCAGATATTAAAATGAGTATCATGTGAAATGAACATGAAATGTACATCATCAAACTGATTCTTTTGCTCCATCTTTATCCGT
>DIMZ01000032.1:0-3750 GCA_002425825.1 Cloacimonetes bacterium UBA5553
CGACTCCTCGGGAACGACAGGGGAGTATCAAGAAACAAGGAAGATAAAGATTTGCTGTGTCGCCCTAAGGGGCTTATCTATGTGGTGCACGTTTCGAGGGTCTAAAGTGCCTGCGGCACTTCGAACCCGTCGCTATATTATTCCGCCCAAGGGGCTTAGCTAACCTGTCCTAAGCCCTGCACGCCAACTGATCAACTGGCTGTATTTCTCTGGTTCGTTTATGTATAATCCTTGAACGAATTGCAGTATCATTACAGGTTTATTGCAGGTTTCATCCGAGCATAATCTGTAATAATACTGCAATAACTGCAAGGGAGCATATCTTGCCAGCCATACAAAACATGATTAGCGTGACGGGATAGTTATTGATAGTCGTTAGTTATCACCCGATAAAATCCTTTTCCATACAGAGCAGCCCCTTGGTGAATAAACTAGCAACTAAGGTTTTCATATTTTTTCTCCTTGTTTGAAGAGGTGCTACAATGTAGTAACCAAATAGTTATCATAGCAATAACACACAGGCATTATGCAGATAACAATGCACATTAGTCAAGTGAAATGAACGCTAATCAGCGAGAGTTCTGTTAATAATTATGCACAATTAATCAGAACTTGGCTTGTATGATGTCTTCTTCGTAATATGGTAAGGGCAAAAGATTGCTGGGGGCACTGCAGCAGACTTCTCATAGATAGCTTGGCTGTCATTTGATTGAGGCTGTGCTATATCTTTGCCTAAGATGAAGTTGACAAGTGAATAAAGCGAATTATATTGACAAAAGCCCTGTATATCAGACAAGGTGACCAAAATTATGAAACTGGAGACCAAACAATGCTAAGGCAAGTCCTATTATCCAAGCTCCATCGCGCCACGGTAACCGAGTGTGACCTGAATTATAATGGCAGCATAAAGATAGATGAAGCCCTGTTGGAGCAAGCGGGAATGCGTGAATTTGAACGCGTGGAAGTATTTAACATCACCAATGGCAACCGCTTTTCCACCTACATAATCCTCGGCGAGCGCAACAGCGGTGAGATTGGCATAAATGGAGCCGCAGCCCGTTTAGCCCATGCCGGCGACAAGGTGATAATAATTAACTACGGCATGATGGATGAAGCAGAGATGCAGGCACATAAGCCTCGCATTGTGGTTTTGAACGACGAAAATAAGATAGACAAAATACTGTAAATGCAGATTATAAACAGTCCGGCAGAGATGCAGGCGATTAGCCGCGCTTGGGCAAAGGGCAAGAGCATTGGCTTTGTGCCAACCATGGGCTTTTTGCACGAGGGGCACCTGTCTTTGGTGCGCGAATCAAAGCATAACTGCGATATAACCGTGGTTTCCATCTTTGTAAATCCCTCTCAATTTGGTGCCAATGAAGACCTGGTCAGCTATCCCAGAGATATGAAGCGCGACTTGGAGCTACTTGAAGGTTGCAAAGCAGATTACGTTTTCTGCCCCGAAGCCAGCGACATGTATCCCAAGCCCTATCACAGTTGGGTGAATGTGGACGGCCTTAGTGAAGTGCTTTGCGGTGCCAGCCGTCCCGGTCATTTCCGTGGAGTTGCCACAGTGGTCTTAAAGCTGGTAAATCTGGTAAAGCCGGATTACATGTATATGGGTGAGAAAGACTTCCAACAAGTGGCAGTGCTAAACACCATGCTAAAAGAACTGAATGTGCTTACCCGGATAGCTTCCTGCCCCATAGTCCGTGAGCCAGATGGCCTGGCGATGAGCAGCCGCAATACATACCTTACAGGCGAAGCCAGACAACAGGCATTGTGTTTGTCCAAGGCAATATTTAATGCCAAATTGATGTATAAAGAGGGTTGCAGGAACGTAAACAGCATCATAACTGAGTGCCAAAGCATTATCAGCAGCCATGGCGGTGAAACGGACTACATAAAGATTGTGAATCCAAACACCTTGCTTGAAGAACTAATCCCAAAGGACGATAGCAGGATAATATTGGCAGTAAAGATAGGTAAAACCAGATTGATAGACAATGCCAGTATCACACCCGATACTCTATAAGGCAATCGAATTCGGAACATAGGCCAAGCATATACCCAATGTGGGTTTGAAAGCATAACAAAAAGCAAATCTTGACAGAAGCATAAGGACAGATTTTTTGGTTCGGATATGCTAAAACACCGTGCGAAAGTGGCGGAATTGGCAGACGCGCTGGACTTAGGATCCAGTGAGGTTAAACTCGTAGGGGTTCGAGTCCCCTCTTTCGCACCATCAGTACTATAAACCATAGGCAGAGATTTTCTGCCAATCCGCAAGATTAATCAACAGGAGAATACAGTGCAGGTAGAAATCAATGCTATTAATGCCGTAAGCAAAGAAATTAACATCACAGTTCCCGCAGAGCGAACTGATAAGGCGTATGAGAAATATATCCGTAAAGCCTCAAAAGACATAGCTGTTCCCGGCTTTCGCAAGGGCAAAGCCCCCTTGGCAATGGTGGAACGGATGCATGCCGACACCATTCGTGACTACTTTCTAAAAGACTTTGTGGATGAAGTGTTCGATGAAGCAGCCAAAGAGCATGATATCCATTTCCTACTTTTCCCCGAAGTGAAAGACATCACCTGGGAAAAGGGCAGTGATATGATAATTAAGATAGAAGTGGAACACGAGCCGAAGATTGAATTTAAGCAATTGGAAGGGCTTTCCATTCCGCATCAACCGCAGCTTTTGGAAGATGAAGTAGAGAAATATCTGCAAGGCCTGGTGAAAGACAATGGCCATGTAGTAGATGTGGAAACTGCTGTAGAAGACGATGAGATTTCTGCCGAAATCAGCTTTAAGCACGGTAGCGAAAGCTTTAGCAAAACAGGTACCCTGTATGCAGGAAGCGGAGTGAACAATCGCTCGCTTGCCGAACTAATCGGCTGCAAAACCGGAGACGTGGTAGAAGCAAAGCTTCCGGGCAGAGCAATCATGCTGGCAGTTAGAGATGCCGGCTTACCTCTGGAAAAAGACTTTGCCTATAGCTGCAATATTATGGTGAACAGCATTTCACGCATGCAGTATCCCGCAATTGACGATGAATTTGCCAAAGATATGGAATTTGACTCTCTGGAAGCCATGAAGACAAAAATAGCAGAAGACATGAAGCTTAGGAATGAGCATATAAACATCAATATCGATAACTACAGCGTTATCAGCAAACTGTATGTGGATAACAACTTCGAGCTTCCTTATAAGACCATAGAATATCTGGCAGAACAAGAAGCCGCCAAGGTGGATAATCCTGATTATCGTAAGTTCTATATATATCAATACAAGATGCAGATTGCTCAGGAAATGATTAGCATGTATGTTATGAACAGCCTCAGACAAGCAGTTCCTATGGAAGTAAGCGATGAGATGATGGCAGAATACATAACCCATGAGGCGATATTGGAAGATAAGANNAATAAGAGCGTGGAAGCCTACAAAGAGCAGAATGCCGATTATCTTGGCCAGGCTGAGTATAAGCTTGCTGTGCAAAACTACTTTATCTTAAGACAAATTGCCAATAGCAGTGATTTCTTTGTTCCGGAGCCAGAAGCCGAAACAGAGATACCCGAAACCGAAACTGAAGCCGTGGAGGCTACGGAGGAATAATGAATTTCATCCCAATGGTGATAGAACAGGTTGGGCGTGGCGAACGCGCTTATGACATCTATTCACGCTTGCTGAAGGATAGAATTGTGTTCTTAGGCGGAGCAATTGAGGATAACCTTGCCAATACAATG
>DIMZ01000032.1:3769-3918 GCA_002425825.1 Cloacimonetes bacterium UBA5553
TTGCACCTCGAAGGTGAAGACGCGGAGCGCGACATCTATATGTATATCAACAGCCCGGGCGGAATAATCTCATCTGGTCTGGCGATATATGACACCATGCAATACATAAAACCAAGGGTTAGCACCATCTGCATCGGGCAAGCCGCCAT
>DIMZ01000032.1:3959-6792 GCA_002425825.1 Cloacimonetes bacterium UBA5553
ACCAGTATGGCTGCCGTGCTCCTGGCAGCAGGTGCACCGGGAAAGAGAACCGCTTTGCCGAATAGCCGGGTGATGATTCATCAGCCTATGGGCGGTGCCCAGGGTCAGGCAGCAGATATCGAGATTCAAGCCAAAGAGATTCTGTATCTTAGAGAACGTATGAACGAGATATTGCACAAACACACTGGTCAAAGCCTTAGCAAAATAATGGAAGATACCGACCGTAACTACTTCATGAATGCAGAAGAAGCATTGCAATACGGGATGATAGACGAAGTAATTGCCATGCGAAAATAAGCTTGACTAAAAGTCGGGCATAGAATAAAGTACAGGGCAGTGCTGATATGGCAATTGCCCTGCACTAATATCCGGGATAAAATACGAATGGGAGGATTTCTTGGATAAATACAAAACCCTTAGCTGTTCCTTTTGTGGAAGAGCCGAAAACGAAGTGAAAAACCTGATAAGAGGCATTGGCGGGAACATTTGTGACGAATGTATCGTTATGTGCCATACAATTATAGATTCCAACAAAGAAGAACCAACTCACGAAGAATTTGACGCACCCATCCCCAGCAAGATAAAGAGCTTCCTGGACCAATACGTAATAGGGCAAGACAAGGCTAAAGTAATCATTGCCGTGGCAGTGTATAACCATTACAAGCGCATCTTTAAGCAAAGCAAGAATGATGAGATAGACCTCGAAAAGAGCAACATCATGATGATTGGCCCCACTGGAAGCGGAAAGACTTTGATTGCCCAAACCCTGGCAAGATTCCTGCAGGTACCGTTTGCCATTTCCGATGCCACTACCTTAACCGAAGCCGGATACGTGGGCGAAGACGTGGAAAATATTCTGGTAAGGCTGTTGCAAAACGCCAATTATGACGTTGCCAAAGCCGAACGGGGAATAGTTTATATAGACGAAATAGACAAGATATCCCGCAAGTCCGAAACACCCTCCATTACCCGTGACGTTAGCGGAGAGGGCGTGCAACAGGCATTGCTGAAGATACTTGAAGGCACCAAGGTAAATGTCCCGCCCAAAGGTGGACGCAAGCACCCGCAGCAAGAATTTATCGAAATAGATACCAAAAACATCCTGTTTATAGCAGGTGGAGCATTCTTCGGTCTGGAAAAGATAATTAAAGAACGCATGGACAAGAAGGCTATTGGCTTCGACGTGGAGCTTGGAGAAAAGCTAAATGATGCCGATATCTTTATGCAAACCACGCCTCATGACTTGCTGAAGTATGGCCTTATTCCCGAGCTGATAGGCAGAATGCCGGTTATCTGCACCTTGCATGAGCTTACTGAAAGTGCGTTAATAGACATTCTGGTAAAGCCCAAGAACGCCATCTGCAAGCAGTATCAAAAGTTCTTTGAAATGGATGGCGTTGATCTGAAGTTCGAGGATGAAGCCTTGAAAGAGATTGCCCGAATTGCCATCACCCAAAAAACTGGTGCCCGTGGTTTGCGTTCCATTATGGAAAAGTTTATGCTAAAGATTATGTACGATATACCAGATAGAACAGATGTGGAATCCTGCGTGGTAACAGCAGATGTAGTTAATCAATCCGCAGAGCCGGAATTTGGCCTGATAAAGCCTGTAACCAAGAAACAGCAAAGCAGCTAAGCCGTACAAAGGAGCTAAAGATGACAGCAGAAGTAACCAGCCCGCGCAGAGAAAAGCTCGCTAGTTTACTAAATGATGGCGAGAACATTATAGTATTTGCCAATTCACAAGCTAATCTATCTAAGTTTGTGCAAGATAATAACTTTTTGTACTTAACGGGACTAAACCATCCCGAGCTCATCTATGTGGCAGGCAGAGCAGGCGGTAATTTTAACGATATGCTGTTTATTGAACGCAGCGACCCCGAACGTGTAGTTTGGGAAGGGGCAAAGCTTAGTGCCGAAGAAGCAAGTAAGATAAGCGGAATCAAGCGTGTTAAGTACCTTGATGAATTCTACAGCGTTCTCTCCGGCATGTGTCCAACGATGAGCACTATTTATTCAAACCTTGGCTTTGTTGCGCTGAATAAGCCCATGTCATATCCCATGTATATGCTTGAGCCGATTCGTTCAAAACACCCTCAGATAGAGATAAAGCAGCTAAACAATCTTATTGCTCCGCTTAGGAAGATAAAGGATGAATGGGAACTGCAACAGCTTCAGAAAGCCATAGACATTACCGGCAAAGGCATCATGGATGCGATGGAATACGCCACGGCTACCATGATGGAATACGAACTGGAAGCCATGCTGTTTTACCGGATGCAACGCAGTGGCGTAAAAAACTGGGGTTTTGCTCCCATCATTGCCTCGGGCATAAATGCTGCAACTTTGCATTACGAAAAGAACAACTGCCGCATCGAGTCCGGAGATCTGGTGCTAATGGATGTAGGCGCATCTTATAATAATTATAGTGCCGATGTAACCCGCTGCTTCCCGGTTAGTGCCACGTTCAGCGAACGTCAAAAGCAGATATATTCCATTGTGCTGGATGTGCAAAAGCAAGTGATAGAAATGATTAAGCCCGGAGTAACCCTTGCCGACCTGAACCAGGCAACCACCACGATGTTAGCCGAAGGCATGCTGGCAATTGGTTTAATAGAAAGTGCGGACGACGTAACAAAATACTACATGCATAGCGTTAGCCACTTTCTTGGTATGGACACACATGACCTGGGCGGCAGAAACGCAGTATTGGAAGTGGGCAATGTAATAACCGTGGAGCCAGGCATCTACATCCCGGAAGAGAAACTGGGTGTACGCATCGAAGATGATGTGCTGGTAACCGAAACCGGATTCTGTGTGCTTTCTCAAAACA
>DIMZ01000032.1:6817-9983 GCA_002425825.1 Cloacimonetes bacterium UBA5553
AACTGGAAGAAATCCGCAAAGCTGCCCTCAGTAGATAATGACACGCGCTATCTATCCCGGCACCTTCGACCCCATAACCTATGGGCATTTGAATATATTGGAAAAGGCGTGCAACATTTTTGATGAAGTGATTCTAGCTGTAGCCGATCAGACAGGTAAGCAAACCGGCTTCAGCCTTGAGGAGCGTTACCGGCTTTGCTCAGAGGCTACTGCGTATCTATCAAAAGTAAAAGTAGCAACCTTTAGCGGCTTGTTTGTGGACTATGCCAAAGCTATGGATTGCCGAATTATGATACGAGANNTTTGAATATGAGCTATCCTTAGCCCTAATCAACAAAAAGCTTAATCCCGATATCGAAACCATCTTCCTCGTTCCCAGCCTTAAATATATGTATCTTTCATCCTCCATGATTCGCCAACTCGCCAGCCTGAACGGGCCTTTGCAAGATTTCGTTCCGGAGGTGGTTGCCCAAGCCATGCAGGATAAATACGGCAATAGCCCTGTAACAAAGGACTAAGCATGGCACGTAAAGAGAGCATAGACTCCGAAAGCAAACAGAAAATATCGGAACGCAGAATCCGCCATTCTGTCTGCCATGCTGATAGACAGCGATGTGGTTAGCAAAGGCATAGAGAAGATAAAAGAGGAATTCTTTTACCGTAGTGCGCATAAAATGATTTTTCGCGCTATGTCCGACCTCTTTAATGAAGCCATCGAGATAGACCCCTTAACGCTTATCAACCGTCTGGAGCGAAACAACCAACTGGAAAAAGTTGGCGGTATTCCATATATAAACGAGATTGCCGACTTCGTGGTCTCCAGTGCTAATTTCGATTATCACCTGAATATTGTTACCGAGCAAGCGCTCCTACGCCACTTGATCCTGGCATCCAACGGGATTATAGAATCCTGCTATTCATCAACCCAACCGGTTAAAACCATAGTTGATGAAGCAGAGCAGGCGATCTTTGCCATAGCCGAATTGCCCAGTCATCAGGGCTTCCAACGCATAGACAAGATTAGCTCCGAAGTTTTGCATACCATAGATCAGATAGCATCCACCAAACTGCCTGTAGTGGGTGTTAGTAGCGGGTTTAACGATTTAGACCGCATGACAGGTGGCTTCCGTCCTGGGCAATTCATAATCTTAGCTGCACGTCCCGCAATGGGAAAAACTTCATTGGCACTCAATATCGCCTCGCATTGTGCGGTTAATCTGAACAAAAAGGTGGCTATCTTCACCATGGAAATGGCAGCCGACGAAGTTATAATGCGTATGTTCAGTTCTGCCTCGGAAGTGAATATGGACAGCATGATGAAAGGATACGGCATGAATGAAGAAAAGCTGATTCGCATTATGCAAGCCTCAGAAGTGCTATCCTCTAAACAAATTTTTATAGATGAATCGGGTACAAACACCCCTCTGGACATTAGAGCCAAAACACGCCGCTTGGCTGCTGAGATTGGCGGGCTTGACCTGATTATGATAGACTACTTACAGCTAATGACACTGCCCCGCGACAAAGACAGCAGACAGCAGGAAATATCCGAAATCTCGCGGGCTATGAAGATTTTGGCTAAGGACATGAAGGTTCCGGTGTTGGCATTATCTCAGCTAAACCGCGCAGCGGAAACCAGAGAAGATAAACGCCCCAAGCTTGCTGATCTGCGTGAGTCCGGAGCCATCGAACAAGATGCCGATTTGGTTATGTTTATCTATCGGGACGAATACTATCATCCCGATAGCACCGAGAAACCCGGCATTGCCGAGATTATCATTAGCAAAAACAGGCATGGTTCCACAGGTAATGTAGAGCTTGGCTTCGAGAAGGAATACACCCTCTTCCGGCCTCTTGACAATGTTCATGATAACTAATGCACTGGCAGGTATCGGCGAATACGTAATTTTCTTAGGGAGATCACTTTCCAAGCTCCCTTCTCTCCCCAAAAGGCGTCAGGAATTCCTGATTCAATACAAGCGCATTGGTCTGGATTCTTTGTTGTTAATAGCCTTAACTGCTGCGTTTACCGGCTTGGTTACTGCTCTGCAAGCAGTGTATCAATCCAAGGGNNGGCAAATCTACAATGATAGAGCTTGCGCCGGTGCTGACTGCATTGGTGCTAACCGGAAAGGTTGGTGCCTCCATAGCAGCAGAAATTGGCACTATGAGGGTTAGCGAGCAGCTTGATGCCCTAAAAAGCATGAATATCGACCCCCATGAGTTTCTTTACATGCCGCGCATAAGTGCCGGTATTATTGCCTTTCCGCTTATCACCGTGTTTGCAGATGCGGTGGGGATTATCTGTGCCTGGTATTTCTCCTGGCTGCGTTACGGGATTCATCACTATACTTTTTTTAACAACATGCGCAGCTATTTTGAGCCAGCAGACCTGATCGGTGGATTGGCAAAGTCTTTGGTGTTTGGGTTTATCATCACCACTTTTTCCTGCTTCCATGGCAATCGATGCACTGGGGGAGCCGAAGGTGTGGGAAGGGCTACTACTCTTACAGTGGTGTATTCAGCAGTAGCAATATTAGTAATGGACTTCATGGTTGCCTGGGCACTATTTGGGATTTAGCATGTTTAAAAGAGTTATGATACTATGCTTTGTTTTGTTGCTGTTTGCTTGCGGCAAGAAAGCAGATGATAAGGAGACAAAGCCCAGGCACTATAAGCAAAGTATCACCATTTTCTGCACCGACAGCTTTCGTAAATCGGGCTTGGAAGCCACCATTGTGCCGAACTTCAGCAAGAAGAACAATTGTGCAGTGAATGTAGTGCTGTTTCGCAATTCAGCAGAGCTATCAAAAGCCATAAAAGCCGAAGAAAACCAGGGCAAGTTTGATCTTGCTATCGGCATCGACAATTCCTTTGCTCTCTCCGAATCGCTAAATGCGCACTTCGTAACTCCGGAAGCCTTCAATCCCGACCAACTTCACAAAGAAGCGATTTGGGATACCAGCCTGCGCCTATTGCCCTATGCCTATAGTAATCTGTGCTTAATCTATAACGATAGCAGTATTGCTACTCCGCCTCAATCCTTTGGAGAATTGCAGGATGCTAAATATCTAAGCCAACTGGCGATATGCGACCCCCATGAATCAGGCATCGGCAGAGCAAGCTTGTTTTGGAGCCTTGCTTTGTTTGGCAACGATGGCTATGA
>DIMZ01000166.1:0-638 GCA_002425825.1 Cloacimonetes bacterium UBA5553
TGAATCTTGAAGGAAAGCTGATAGGTGAAACCACAGGCTGGGTGGCAGTAGGATTTAATCCCACAAATGTTATGCGTAATGCCAATATCGTTATTGCTTATGTAAGCGGAGTTAATGCAGTTATCCGCGATGATTGGGGTAATAGCAATACATCTCACGTTTCCGACACTTCCCAGGGTGGAACGAACGATGTAACCCTGCTTTCCGGGAATGAAGCAGCAGGTGTAACAACCATTCACTTCACCATTCCTTTGGTTACTTCAGACCAGTATGATCGTCCCATGCAGATAGGCTCTACATACCCAGTGATTTTGGCAAGGGGTGCCAATGGTGCCGATAACTTTACGGGGATGCACGCTGCTGCGGGAAATGGCTCTATAACCCTGGTTGCTCCTGTATCAATGGATGATCCTGTGTCGTCCCCGGGTTCAAAGCTTCAGCTATATAGCTACCCTAATCCATTTAATCCTCAAACTACTCTTAGCTACTCCACGCCAGCCACTGGAGAATATTCTCTATCGATTTACAACATAAGGGGAGAAAGAGTTTATAACAGCACTAAAATGCACCAGAAGGGAGAACATAAGCTTGTCTGGGAAGCATCTGCGCTACCCAGCGGGAACTACATTGTTAGCCTT
>DIMZ01000166.1:689-3298 GCA_002425825.1 Cloacimonetes bacterium UBA5553
GAAAAAATAGCGCTATGGTCTAAGCCGGATTGCCGCTGCGGCATAATTAGTGTGATAGGAATCGAAGTCGTCTTCTGAGCCTTTGGCAAAGATTATTGGATAGGTGTTGCCTATGATAAGACTGCGATCGTAGGCATCACCCGAATCTAATGGTAGCTGAAATTCTAGCCTTGTTACTCCCGAGTTTTCTGTTGCACTGATATAAGTAACATTAGAAGCTCCGCCTAAGGATATATCAGATTGGTGAGCTGTTTGGGATGTGCCCCAATCGTCTCTGATAACTCCCGAAGAGCCATTGGCATAGCCAATAATAATGTTCGCATCTTTCATTCCGGAGCTGGGGGCAAAACCAACCGCCAACCAGCCGGTGCCAACTGAGCTTAGAACACAATGCAGCGTGGTAGCATTTATCACCTTGTAGTTTAGTGTATAGGTTCCGGCATTAGCGGAGTAAAAACCCTGTGCATCAGGAAGCTCATTCTCAGATATAAATGGCTCATCGCGAATGGTATTGCAGGCTGTTAGCACCAAGCAAGCGATAAGAAAGAACAATACATAGCGGGGCATATTACCTCCCTTAGAAATACATTCGCCGGCGAATGTTGAAGCCAAATCGCAGGTCATTTTGGTTGTTTGTCCCCATAGATAACCTGCTAACTTCAAAGTGGTCTGCGTTACCTAAACTGAAAATAAAGTTATGCCCATAGGTGTCTATCTTGATGCCAATAGCATAGGCATCGTAATCACCCATATACCCTGCAAGCACATCCGATGCTGCCCTTCGGTTTGTAGCAGGATAGTATTCGCCAATAAGGGATATGCTTTCGGTAGCGAGAACAGATATGCCCACACCCGAAACAAAGCGTTCATAATAGCCATCCCAGCCGGCATTAAGTGTACACACCAATCTATTTCGCAGGGGAGCATTTTGCACGCTGACGATATAGCGAAAATTGCTACGCCGCTTATCCATACTCGGGATTGCAAAGCTTACATAGGATATGTCTGCCTGGGCTAAAATGGTGCTTTCCGGGGCTAAAAACCGCCACGCTCCACCCAGCTCATACTGGTTATACTTCCTTGCATAATTTGCTTTTAATTCTGCTGAATAGCCGATATTATGCTTGTAGCCCAATTGAACATTAGCTCCGGCATTGGTGCCAAAAAAGGTGTCTAAAGGCTCTTCCCACACGGTTCCATAAAACCTGTGACCAAGGTATATCTCGGCCTCATTAGCTTCCAATACACTGGGGTTGGTAAGATTAATAACTGCATTCTGATACCCCATTAGTATGCCGGAAACGCAGATGAACATAACAACGCAAGCTAATACTTTCATTCACTCTCCCTTACAATTAGAAGATAAACAGTGACAAACAACCTATTGCATCTACCTCAGATGCGCAATATCGAAACCGGGGATATATAGCTTATGCTCCAGCATATCGCTAAGCTTGCTCACCACCCAGATGAGCAGCAGATATACAAAGCCAATCAGGAAGTAAATCTCCAAATGAAAGAAGGTGTCGCTGGCAAAGAACTTAGCTTGCGATAAGAGCTCTGGAACTTGTATTACATAAGCTACGGAAGTGTATTTAACCAGATAGATTATCTCGTTTGACAGAGCCGGAATAGAGAAGCGGAATGCCTGGGGGAAAATAACCACTTTTATGGCTTGCCACTTGGTTAAACCTATGGAATATGCCGCTTCCATCTGTTCAGAGCTAATGGCCATGAAACCACCCTTTAGATACTCAGCCTGATATGCAGCAGAATTTAGTATAAAACCGATAAGCGCAGCATGAAAAGGCAGTATGCGCAGTCCCAAAGCTGGTATGCCATAGTAGATAAAGAATAGCTGCACCAATAATGGAGTGCCGCGCACCAGGGTTACAAACAGCTTGGCGAGCAACCTTATTATTCCCTTTGTATAAAGCAGTGCAATTACCAATGGTATAGACAGCACAAAGCCCAAAGCAGCAGCAATTATGGTTAGGGCTATAGTTAGCCACATGCCATAAGCCAGGGCAGGCAGGTACTTGGGCAACACTGCAAAGAAGCTCATTTGCTATCCCCATACAGCTCGTTAATCTTATGCAAAAAGCTTTTAGTCCGCTCATGCCGGGGGTTGTTGAACATATCTGCCGGGGGCGAAGCTTCCAGTATGTGTCCGCCTTCCATAAAGATTATCTCGTTCGCCACACTTTTTGCAAAGCCCATTTCATGGGTTACACAAACCATGGTCATGCCGTCCAGAGCCAGCTTTTGCATCACCATTAGCACCTCTCCGATAAGCTCAGGGTCTAAGGCAGAGGTGGGCTCGTCAAACAGCATTAATAGGGGATCCATTGCCAAAGCACGGGCAATGCCTACTCGCTGTTGCTGCCCGCCGGATAGCTGAGCAGGATACTTGTCGGCATGGTCTTGCATACCCACTTTGGCAAGGTTTAGCTTAGCTATATCGTATGCTTCACTGCGGCTCATTTTTTTTACTCTATGCAGTCCTAAAGCCACATTGTCTATGGCTCGCAAGTGTTTGAACAGCGCAAAGTGTTGAAACACCATGCCTATCTTCTGGCGCACCGAAATAAGATTAGTGTGCTTCGAGG
>DIMZ01000246.1:0-3743 GCA_002425825.1 Cloacimonetes bacterium UBA5553
ATTACGCATGAAATACGCATGAAATACGCATGCCATCCGCAATGCATTAGTAATTATACTGCAATTCTTGCAGGGATTATTCAATATTTAAATCGGCAAATCACCTTTTAGTTTTAATAAAGCCGATGCTTTTCCCCAGCACGTCTATGCCAAAGCTATCAGTTTGGAAAATATCTCTGTTGTAGAATAAATACCCCTCTTTAACTCCCCCGGGCAGGATGTTTCCAAAGCGGAAGGCATTGGCAATCAACTCGTAATATAGCTCTTGCTGTTTTGCCTCTTCACGCAGGAAGTTATCGTTATTATCCACATTAAAGGGATCCCGGTAGGAGCTAAGCAGCGAGGCTTGCCGCATGTTTGCCAGTAGAAATTCGATAGGGATATGGTCAAATTGCTTTTCTCTGGCTATTATGCTAAAATTAGAACTGTCAATGCTTCGCCTGGTGGATGCATTGTTTTTTACCCGCAGATAAACACTGAAGAATCTGTTGTTTATAGCAGAATTACTCCCGCTATAATCCTGAACACGTACGGCAATAATAAGCGAATCCTCCCGTATAATGGCATACCTGTTTTCGGACAACAGCCCCGGTGCGGGGACAAACTGCTTTATAGAACAAGCTCCCGACAGCAGCATAACCACTGCCGGGAGTATCATTATTATGTTTTGTAGTAAACTTATAGCCTTANNTTCTCTATCTGTTTCATCGGAATCGGATTCGTCCTCAATGATGTCATCATCTATTATATCGTCTTCTGCCTCGTTTTCGCTAATATCTTCCTTTGCCTGCAAATCAAGAAGATTGGGAGTTGGCTTCTGCTTCAGGGTTTCCACCTCTTTATCCAATGCTTCATCATCCGGCTCGGCAGGAACAATGGAGATATCACGCACCACATCATCGGCAGCAAGATTGATAAGCTTTACTCCCTGGGTGTTACGGCTAACCATAGATATATCCGCCACGCGCTGACGGATTATCATGCCGTCTTGAGTAATAATCATTAGATCATCCTCGTCTCGCACCAGCATGAGTGCGGCAAGGTGTCCGTTACGCTTGGTGGTCTTTAGGGTTATCACGCCTTTGGATCCGCGCTTGGTGGGCGTGTATCCAGAAATTGGGCTGCGCTTGCCAAAACCATTTTCGCTAACTGCCAACAGGCTGCTGGAATTAGGCTCGCCATTCTCAAGCATATCGGCAGTGGAAGCCAAAGTCATAGATATCACAAAGTCACCATCTCGTAACCTTAAGCCACGCACGCCTTTGGTGAAGCGTCCCATTGCTCGAATTTCACCTTCGTTAAAGCGATTGCAATATCCATTGCGGGTTGCCAGGAGGATGTTGTCGCCAATATCGGAAATACGGGCATCGATAAGCTCATCATTTTCCATTAGCTTAATGGCTTTTATGCCATTGGTGCGCGGGCGAGAGAAAGCTGTGAGAGGAGTCTTTTTTACCAATCCCAGACGAGTGCACATAATAATGGACTGCTCGGGATGGAAGTTCTTTAGGGTTACAAAGGCTTTAATCTTCTCCCCTTCAGAGAATTTCACCAGATTCACAATCGCCTTTCCGCGCGCAGTACGGCTGGCTTCGGGAAGCTCGAACACCTTTATCCAGTGGCACATGCCATGGTCGGTGAATAGCAGTATGTAAGAATGCGTGCTGGCTACAAAGAGATACTGGATAAAGTCATCCTGTTTCAGGTTTGATGCCGAAAGTCCTTTACCACCGCGTCCCTGAACCTTGTAGGTATCTACGGGTAAGCGTTTTACATAGCCATCGTGGGTTATTGTTACCACCACCAGTTCGTCGGCAATCAGGTCTTCCATGTTAAAGCTACCAGCAGGTGTGGGGATAATAACTGTGCGGCGCTTATCGCGAATCTCGGTGGTTTCTTCTTTTATCAAGTTCATTCTAAGCTCGCGACGTTCCACCAGTTCGGTTAAACGGGCTATAGTTACAAGTAGCTCTTGATATTCGCTTTCAATCTTTTCGCGCTCCAGTCCGGTTAGGCGTTGCAAGCGCATTTCAAGGATGGCTTTTGCCTGTATCTCGCTAAGTCCAAATTTCTCTTGCAAAGCCATGTTGGCTTCAGGGGGAGTTTGTGCGGCACGGATAGTGGCGATTACTTCGTCCAGGTGATCAAGTGCTATTCTATAGCCTTCCAATATGTGCAGTCTGTCTTTGGCATTGCGCAGTTCAAACAGAGTGCGTCTCAGCACTACGTCATGGCGGAATTCTATGAAGTTATGAAGCATGTCCTTCATGTTAACAACTTTGGGTACGCCGTCTATCAGGCAGAGGTTGATAACGCCGAAGGTGGTTTGCAACTGGGTGTATTTGTAGATTAGGTTTCTGACAACATGGGCATCATGATTCCGCTTAACCACTATAACCACGCGCATTCCGTCTCTGCCGGATTCATCACGGATGTCGCTTATCCCTTCAATTTTCTTTTCTTTTACCAGCTCCACCAGGCGTTCTATCAGCAGAGTAGTGGTAACCTGGTAGGGAATAGAACGGATAATAATCTGTTCGGTGTCGTTTGGTAAGGTTACCATTTCTGTTTCACCGCGCAGGATAAGCCTGCCCCGTCCGGTTTCAAAGTAGTCATGAATTCCATCAACGCCAAGAACGAAACCACCCATTGGGAAGTCTGGCCCCTTAACATATTCAAGCAGTTGCAAAGGCTCAAGCTCTGGATTGTCGATTAAAGCAATCATGGCATCGCAAATCTCACCAATGTTATGAGGCGGCATGTTGGTAGCCATACCCACAGCAATACCTGAGGAACCGTTGATAAGCAGATTGGGCGTCCTAGTTGGGAAAACAACCGGTTCCTTTCTGGTTTCATCGTAGTTACTCTTAAAATCTACCGTATCTTTTTCGAGTTCAGAAAGCATTTCCATGGTTATCTTTTGCAATCTTGCTTCTGTGTAACGCATAGCTGCAGGCGGGTCGCCATCTTGTGAACCGAAGTTTCCTTGTCCGTCTATCAGTTGGTAACGCATGTTCCAGGGCTGAGCCAAGCGTACTAATGTGGGATACACAACTTGCTCACCGTGAGGGTGATAGTTACCACTGGTGTCACCGGCTATTTTGGCACATTTACGAAAGTGACCGCCGGGACTAAGATTAAGCTCGTGCATAGCATAAATAATGCGGCGTTGAGACGGTTTTAGACCATCACGAATATCAGGTAATGCACGGGATACAATTACGCTCATGGAGTAATCCAGATAGGCTTGCTTAAGCTGGTCTTCAATCTGGACGGGGATAATCTTTGTATTATCAGACATTTACTTCCGTCTCCTTACACATCAAGATTCTTAACATAACGGGCATTGGTTTGTATGAAATCACGGCGTGGTTCCACTTCGTCACCCATTAGAATGGTGAACATCCTATCTGCTTCAATGGCATCGTCCATCTTAACCGAGATTAGAGAGCGATTTGCAGGATCAAGAGTAGTTTCCCAAAGCTGCTCGGCATTCATCTCTCCCAACCCTTTGTATCGTTGAGAATGAACTGCGTTCTCATTTCCATCGGCATATTTGTCGATAAATGCCTGGCGTTGACGGTCATCCCAGCAATACTCTTCGATTTTACCTTTCTTGCACAGGTAAAGTGGCGGAGTGGCAATATAGACATACCCGTTCTCGATAAGTGGCTTCATATACCGGAAAAAGAAAGTCAGGATAAGTGTGGCAATGTGGCTTCCGTCCACGTCGGCATCGGTCA
>DIMZ01000246.1:3807-3968 GCA_002425825.1 Cloacimonetes bacterium UBA5553
TGCTTCTTCCGTTCCGATAGTTACCCCCAAGGCAGTATATATGTTCCGGATCTCTTCATTTTCATAAACCCGGCGGGTCATCACCTTCTCCACGTTCAGGATTTTTCCACGTAACGGAAGGATGGCCTGAAACATACGGTCTCGGCCCTGTTTAGCTGTTC
>DIMZ01000174.1:0-4414 GCA_002425825.1 Cloacimonetes bacterium UBA5553
ATCATTCGGGGATAATCCATGTATGATAAGATATCATAAAAGAGGCATAAACACGCACCCAGCAGAAAGCTCTTGACATAAACTGTGCAACTAACAAACTTGCAGGTTCATAAGCGATAGCAAACAGCACGAAGGAAATAGAAACATGAAGATATGCATTATTACAAACTCACACCCCACCAATGATGTGCGTTTGTATTACAAGCTGGCGCACAGTTTTGCCAAGCACCACCTGGTGTGGCTAATCAGCACCGAGGGAGTGGTAAATCACACTCAAAATCCATATCAACAGGTGGTGGATGCCGATTCCCAATGGGCGGCAATAGGTCTGTTGCAAAAAAAGGTGTGCGAGCTAAAGCCTGATGTGCTAATCTGCGTGGAGCCATTAACCCTGCTGGTGGCATGGAAACTAAAGCAGCGCATGAATATAAAGGTTATCTTCGATGTGCACGAGTTTTATGCCGATGCCTTTGCCGAGCGTTTCCCCATGCTGCTACGTTTCTTTGCCAAACACGCTTATCTGGCGGGGCTAAAACTATTGCAAACAAAGGCAGATGCGCTGCTATCGGTAAATGCCGATATTCTAAAACAGCTAATAGGCAAAGATGGCAAGCAGCGGGGCACCGTTATCCCAAACTACCCGGTTAAACACGTGTGGGACTATGAGTGCAACGTTCCCGGCTCGCTTTCCCAGATATGCGAAATGCAATTTGACCTAATCTACATAGGCGGTTTAACCCGCAATCGCGGCATTTTTAAGCTGCTGAAAATAGTATCGCTTCTAAANNTGGAATTCCCAAGCCTCAAAATACTCATATTGGGTAAGTTCTTCAATCCCGCTCTGGAAGCTGAATTTCATAGTAGCATAAACCGCTATAATCTGAATGCCATTATTTACTATCAGGAATGGATTCCTGCCGAAAAGATTGGCTTGCTATTACGCCGTTCACGCTTCGGCTTATGGCTGTTTAATTCTCACAATCGCCGTTTAAGGCTGTCCACCCCGCTAAAGGTGCTGGAATACATGGCGGCAGGACTGCCCGTAATTACCGTAAAAACACCATTGATGAAGGCATTGGTGGAGTATAACCAAGTAGGGGTTTGCGCGCCCTACAAGGCTAAAAGCCTGGCTGAAGCAACTGCGAAGCTGCTGCGTTTGAGCCCCGAGGAATATAGCAAGATGAGCAATCATTGTTTGGAGTTGGCAGAAACCAGATTCAATTGGGAAGCTCTGGAGCCACAGCTTTATGGCGTGCTGGATAGGTTAGCCCCTAAGTGAAGATTCTATATATCAGCTATTTCTATCCCCCATTGGGTGGCCCGGCAGCTTTGCGTAACTTGAAAACCGTTAAGTATTTAAGCGAGCTTGGTTGCAACATTCACGTGATAACTGTGAAGGACATTGAATACAGCTATCACGACGAAAGCCTGCAAGCAGAAACCAGAGAACAGGGCATAACTCGCACTGGTTCCTGCGACCCTATGGCAATACTAAAAAAACTATTTGCCGCCAAACCGGATGCCTCCAAAAACATCTATACTAAAACGCCTGAGCACATAAAGCAACTGGTTAGATGGCTATATCCCATAGACGACAAGGTGGGCTGGCTACCCAATCTGATTACTGCAGGCAGCAGAGCTCTAACAAAAGAGCGTTATCACCTGATATATGTAAGCTGCGGCCCTTTTTCTTCGTCCCTGGCAGCATGGTGGCTGTCTCGCAGACACAAGATTCCCTATGTGGTGGAAATGCGTGATTACTGGACACTGCTTAGCGATTACAACGTGTTTGGCACAGCCGCTCAGCGTGCCTTTGCACGTTTTTGGGAACATCGCATTCTGCACTCTGCCACAGGCATTGTAAGTGCCACTCAGGGCATAGCTTCAGACCTGGCTAATGCCTTTGGAGCTGAGCTACAGGCAAAAAGCTTTGTGCTCTACAATGGACATGATGAAGAGGATTATCTGGCTTTAATGCCCGAAAAGCGCACGGATAATGGCTTTATCTTCAGCTATTTCGGTGCTCTTTATGCCCGGCGCAGCCTGAAGAATTTCTATGCTGCCATAGCCGAACTTAGCCGCGAAAAGGCACTGCCGTTAAACACCGAAATAAGGCTGTATGGGAGCTTTAACCTGGAAGCCATGCAAGAGATTGCTGCCAGTGGCATAGCCTGTGAAAGCGAAGCCGATGCCACAGCATTAGACAGCCCTGGCACCCTGCCTGTGATAAAAGTAATACCCTCACTTAGCCACAAAGAAGCCCTTAGCAAGATGCTTTGTTCCGATGCTTTGCTCTTGGTGATAAATAGCAGCAGTCCCGCCGGAACGCTTACCAGCAAAGTATTTGAATACCTTCGCATCGGCAAGCCAATTTTGGCGATGGTTCCGGCAAAGGGCGAAGTGGCAGACTTGCTAAACGAAAGCGGGCAGCACTATGTCTGTGCCATGGAGTCTGCCTCCGGCATTAAAAGCTGCATTATGCGGCTAATCTCCGAGCGCAATACCGCCTTCCACTATCCTGCTGCCAAGTATAACCGCAAGGCTCAAATTTCCGATTTATACCGCTTCCTTGGCGGTTTGCCCGGATTATCCCGGTAGCTTATCCCATCTTCCTTCAAACATTTGCCATTGCCCGTCCACTTTTATTAAGGTGATGTTGCGCATAGAGTTTCCGCTGTCTTTTTTCACCATTTCCTGCCAAGCAGAATTAACGCGGTAGTTGGTAATAGCCGCATGCTCACGATAGCCTATCCACAAAAAGCTCCTGCCCTCGGCATTTAGCCTGTCGGCAATGCGAATGCTGTTTTCGGCATCGTGATTACCGATAAGGATTAGCTTATACTCTTCCAGCGTTGCCTCGTCAAACATCGCCAGTATCTCTTCTTCTGCTGCTTTCCAGGTGCGAGGATAGGCAGGGGCACTAATGGCTATAAATAGCGAGTCATTTGCCTTTGGGCTAATATGCGCGGTATAAAAGCGGGTTTCGCTCTCCGACACCCGGTAGCCAAAATGCAGGTATGCTTCATCTGCGGGGAACACGCCCCTGTATTTACCTGCTCCGAGATAATCAAAGCGGTTTATAAGCGGATAGAATGTGCCATCTACATAACGGCAGATATTTAGCTGCTCTTCCCCAATCTTAATGGGAACGCCGTCCTCATCGCTAAACTGCAGCCCTAAGCGGTAGGTGCGTGCTTCTTCTTTGCTGCTCCTGTCTTCCCAGACCAAGGATGCCACATTCACATACTGCCAGTCGTCATCCACATGCACGGCAATTAGATTGGGAATACGTGAAAACTCGGCGGCAAAACCATTTGCACGCAGCACGCTAACGCAAAAGATGCGGTATTGAACAGGGCTAAGGTATTTGCAGTTCATCGCCACATGAAAGGGAATTAGCCCCGCAAGCGCTCGCCTGGCATCTATGCGATACTTCTTTTTGATGTTTGCCAGCACGTTTATCACGCCATCCCGCCCCGTTACATTCTTAAAAAATAGTTTAGCGGGATATAGCTGATAACTGCCCTTCTTGTCCCTTATGGGCTTGGGAAGCTCTTCATAGAATACGCTGGGTGAAAAAAGGCTTAGCTGCTCTTCATCCGCAAGCTGTTCGCCTTCAAAGCGCTGCCAGTTATTATACACCGCCTCAAATTGCTGTGCACTTGCCTGCCAGAGAAGCTTGGGATCCATGTTTAGCAGCAGTTCCATGAACTGAGGATGCCGGTTAGCCCCGGTCTTTTTAGCAAATTCCCAAAAGGCGGGATGGTTTCCGCGGCAGGCTTTGGCTACTTCATAGCTCAGGCTGTCGCCATAGCTGCGGGGTGCTGATGCTGCGGCATCAATGGCATCGTTCATGTGCTTCATTCTATCTTTTTCTTGTTGAACTGCAGCTTTGTAGGAATCTGGAGGATTGCCCCACTGCATGGGATTGCCGGGATAGTGCATCACATACCAGGCATCATCTAGCTTGTTTACGTTTATACCGGAGTGGATTTCGATTAGCTCCTCATCGCTGGACTTCACAAATTCCAGTGCCCGCTCGCCATTGGCATAGATAGAAATAAAGAAAGCCCCTCTGCCGACACTGAATTGCGCAAAGCCCTTATCATTGGTATTTAGATACGACAAGGCGCGCAGTGAGCCCCAGTTGAACACCATTGGTATGACGCTGGCATCAGCCACAGGCTTTCCTGTGGAGTCCGTTACATATAGCTTTATGGTGCGGGTGCGGTCTTTGCTGTAGTTACGAGTGGAATTAATTGTATTTTCATATCTGCCCTTCACCAAAATCTCATCATTCTCAGATGCCAAACTGCCATCGGCGAGAATAAGCACGGTTTTATCTATCATGCCACTAAACCAGGTCTGATTTGGAAACCATGCGGCATCCATATCTCCTGTATAGCACCATTCT
>DIMZ01000174.1:4434-12619 GCA_002425825.1 Cloacimonetes bacterium UBA5553
CTTCTGCCCAGGCGTGGTTGTTATCCATGTGTGCCCACCAGGGAGCAGATGCGGGACGCGAGGGCAAGCCCACGGTGCGTGCAGCGGCAACCAGCAAAATTTGCATTTCTTCACAGCGACCCAGCAGCGACTTTTGGGTGATATCCAATGGGCTTTGGTCTCTGCCCGAGGTTTGCATAAATTTTAACCGCGAAACGCACCACAAGGTTGTGGCTCTAAAGCGGTCTATATCGTTATCCGTCTCACTTATCACGCTATTTAGCCCATCCTCCAGCAAGGATGCACGATAGGGGGTGATAGCTTCATCCGAAACTGTTTGCTTGGCTACATAAGACAGGAAAAACTCCGGTGAATAGCGCAGCCCTTCTTTGTTTACTAGAGCTACTATGCTATGGTAATTTGAGGCAATGTGCTGCGCATCGGCAATACTGAGATTGGCATTGCTCTCGTAGGCAATCAGATATGCCATCAGCACATCCTGCTTGCTGTTAAGCAGCTTGTTCAATGACTTTTTCTGAGGTGTGGGCAACAAGGATATATTCTGTTTTGCCAGCCGATGAAGCTGCTTGTAAAGCCCGGGATTACCGCTTTTACTAAGCTCTTTGGGCAGCGCAAACAGGCTGCCAAGTGTGCACACAAGTGCTATTACCACGAGTAGTTTTCTCATTTTTCCACCATTTATCTTCGGATGTATTCTTGCTTTGTTTGTTTGCTCGCCGTGCTTGGTGTGCTTACCACTCCACTATTGTTTCGTTCATCTCACCGGGTTCCATGCTGCGCATTTGCTGTAAGTTCAGCTCATACAAGCAGAAATCCGGGTCTGATGCTTCTCGCCAGTAGTTGTATATAAATTCCGCCCAGTCTGCCACTTCCTTGCGGGTTTGCTGCTCGTCCACTTTGCTCATGGTGCCGCTGCCGCGCAGGTAGCCGGTATGCTTGCCGGAGGGAATGATAAGGCAAAATTCTGCCTTGCAGTTGTTTTCCAGTTGCCGGGTTTTGCTATCCCCGCTTCCGGTGGCAAAATAGAAACGTCCATCTTTTACTATAAGAGTCATGGGTCTAAGGCGCGGCTGATCACCTTCGCAGGTGGCAAGCTGAACTGCTTGAGTCTTTTTTAGCTTTGCCAAAACTTTGTTTTTCATGGTTGCTCCTTGCTCTTTAGCTGCCTGGGCTTACTTTGCATTTTGGCAGGATTGCCTTAATGTAATCATAGCGAAGATACTGAAACAAGACCAGGGATATATATGTGGCTTACTTTGCTTGTTTATGCTTGGGATTGTAAACAGCCAGCTTGTTCCGCCCAGAATTTTTTGCTTCATAGAGGGCTTTGTCGGCATGGTTTATATACTTGCTCAGGTCGCTTTGATGCGGATCCTGGGTAAGATCACAAGAAATGCCTATACTAACGGTTACGGGTATCACGTGTCCACGGTATATAAAGCTGTGTTGGGCTATCTTTTGGCGTAGTTCTTCCATAATGCTGCAGCTGCGTTCCAACTCAGAATCAAACAAGATTACCAGAAATTCCTCTCCACCATAGCGGACTATGATATCGCTTTTGCGAAACTCCTCGCTGATAAGCCGTGCCAGTTCCTTTAATACATAATCTCCCGCCACATGACCGTAAGTGTCGTTGGTTAACTTAAAGAAATCGATGTCTATCATACTAAAGCAAACCGGCACCTTGTGTCTGGCTGCCAAAACCACCATCTGAAACAGGTTGTTTTCCAAATAGCGTCGGTTGCGCAGTCCGGTAAGGCTATCGGTTAAAGAAAGCTCTCCCACCTTTTCATATAGCTCTTCAATTTTGTTGTAGTCAGCTTGCAGGCTTTCCACATAGGCATTGTTTTGCATGCTAACCTGATTGCTAAGTTCGTGGATGCGGTTGTCCAGATAGTTCATGGCGTTTATATACTCCAGAGGCTCCAGCAGTGTGCGCATGAACTTACTTAAAGATAAGAGGCGTTCCCAGCATTTATGCAGGAAGTAATTTGAATATTGGTAGTTTTTTATGGATTCCTTGAAGTGCGATTGAACGCCGCTGTTGTAGTTACCGGCGAAGAAATATAGCACCTGAAGCTGCTGCACATTAAGAATTGAAGCAGGATACTTAATAAGCTTCTTTTGATAGCTCATCTTTTCCGAGGGGGGAACCAGGCGGTCTTCCAGTGAAAACATTTCGTATATCGCAATGGCACTATTAAGAGTTTTACGTTCTCCGCAGCCTTCATAGACCCGCATTAAAAGGGCTTTTTTTATAATTGTGTGCCGATTCCAATTTATCGCCAATATCCACCGGAGAATGAAGTTTACCGCGCTTTCGATGCTGTCCACCTCATAGCACTGAATAATCATTAACAGCCGCATTTTGGCGAGTTGCTTTAGACATTTATCGTGCCGCAGGATGCGTGCTTTGCCCAGATTGTATAGCACCCATAATTGATCTTGATGCTCTTGAACCTGCGGTTCTAATTCGCCAAGCAGGTGTTTGGCGTTATCAAAATCCTGATTTTCGGTAAGGATATACACTAACTGGAGCTTGTCGAAAAGGGTAATAATATCGGGATTAACGTCCATAACCTGCTGCAAATTGCTAATCATGTCTTTGTAATACGGTGATTCTTTGGTAATGGGAGAGTGATTCAGCAGACCAAGGAAATGGTATAATACGCTTTCATGAGAGCATTTCACACTTAAGAAATAGCTGAGCAGATGGTCTATTATCAAGCCGCTGAACTCACAGAACAGCGGGTTTTTGTCATCAAAAGCACAATGCTCGTCTATTATATCCACAATGCTGTCGGCTATGGGTGGGCGGTTAACATCGTCAGTGGACAACAGTTTCCCCACCATGGCTTTAATGTTATCGCGTACTTCGGGCTCAATGGAATTAAAGCCGGCAATAGGGAAGCTATGAATGTTGTGCATAGCCTTACTTGTCCGGGGCTTCCTCTTTGGCGGGAACAAAGCGGAAAACAGTTTCGTTGGGCTTGGTTAAGCCAAATTTCTCACGTGCTGCCTTCTCTGCGGATTCGGGATCCGTTTTTAAGCGCAGGTTTTCCTGGGCTAGGCTGTCGTTTACTGCCTTCAGGTGTGTGGTTTCTTTTTCCAGAAGCTCCACCTTGCGTTGCAGCTTCCAAGTGTTAAAAAAACTGTTTCCTCCCAAAAGCAATATCCATAAGGCCATTAGGGATACAACAGACCAAAAGGCAATGCGTACACTCTTGGGTGCAGCTTGTTTGCGGGTTTTCATTTCATTACCAACCTTGCCAGAGGCGATTTTTGGATGTCTATTGCCTGATGCGGGCACAGCTCGTGGCAACACATGCACTTAATGCAATTATTCTTANNTGCACAAAAGGCAGCTCTGGAGGTGTCCATGAGATAGCTCCAACCGGGCAGCTCTTTACGCAAACTCCGCATTTTTCACATCGCTCGCTAACTTGCGGATGGTAGCTGAACAGAGCTCTGAATGCCTTTTGCATTATGGGCGGAACATATTTGAGGCTTTCCTTGCGCAACTTAACCACAGCTATGTTGGCATTGGGAATGTGATAATGCTTAAAACTGGTGGGCACCACAATACGGGAAGGCAGAATGCCATCCATCTGCAAGGCAGCACTCATATATGGAACATCATTCAGTTTAAAGCCCATCATGTGGGCGGCAGTGAAATCGAGAGCAGGGATAGACGAGGAACCAAGAAACAATCCAAAAGGCTTTGGCGTTCCTGCTGCCGGGCCTGCACCATCCATGCCAATGATGCCATCTATAAAGCTATATGAAATCCTGTTTCTGGTAAGGGCATAAAGCGATAACAGGAGCTCGGCAAAGCTATTGGTTTCTGGATACTGGCGGTGGTATTCGCTTTTTATCATGCCCGGAACCAATCCATACAGGTTTTTTAACGCTCCTGTGAAGGCAGTTAAGCTATGGGTTTTGTATTTTGCTACGTTTATTATAATACCGCACTGCCAAAATACTTCCGAGATTTTTACCTTTGTTCCCCTATAGCTTAGCTCGCGAAAACCATGGGTAGAGAGGTTAACCAGCTTTATGGGATAACGCTCGGCAAGCTCGGAAAAGCCGCAGGTTTGCCACACCTTTTCTACATTAACAGTGCCACCGGGACTGTCGCCCAACCATACTTCCTTGCCACGGTCTAAAAAGTAGCGAATAATGGCTTCTAAAACAACTGGATGCGCAGTTACAGCCCTGTCCGGCGTGTATGCTCCCAAGGCATTGGGTTTTATAAGCACGCGTTTACAGCGATTTAACCTGCCGAGTTTGCCGGCTTTTAGATATGCTGCTACTGCTTCCTCAAGCTGAGCAAGGTCATAGCTTTCGATTCGCCTGATTTGTACAGTGGGCTTATTCATCGAACTTCAAAAACCTTCTGTTCTTTATGCTATTTAAGTAAAAGCTGGTGGATAAGCTGAACTGAGTGTGGTTTGCCTCACCGCCCACCTCCTGCATCAAGGCAAGATTTATTGAGCCATAGCGGTAGTAGTAGCTAAAGCCACCAGTTAGGAAATGCTGGGTATTGGGGCTTATTCTAAGATGGTCGTTAACCGGACCCCACCAAAAGCTGGATTGAGGAGTGGCATCCTGGTTATAAGGCAAGCGGAAGTAACCGCTATATACCTCGGGAACATACATATAGCCTATCCGGTATATATTTCTGCCCAGGTCTTTCTCCAAGCCTGCTTTTATAATTAGTCTATCTTCAAAGTGGCTGCATATCTTACTAAATTGCTCAAACTCGGCATCAAGAATATAGGTGTTTTCGCCATTCTTAATGTTTATCCCCGCCGTTGCCCATGCAGGAAGGATTGCCCTGTATTTTGTATAGGTTAAATCCCAATCGAAGCTGGTTTCAGGCATACCACTAATGCCCACGCGCAGCTTGGATGCATCGTAAATAATGCCCGGCTGAACCCGCAGAGCATAGCGATTGCTGCGAATCCTGTTGTAGGTATGCATAAAGATTGGATCATCCAGCAAATGAAGCTGATTGTGCAAGTTTAGCCCCAGATGCCAGTTTTCATAGTGATAGCCTGCATTGGCAGTAAACTGCATTAGATAATAGCTGGGGTAACGCTGCACCAAATCTGAGCCCATGTTTATCCACATGGAAAAGTCGTCCAGATAGATTGCCTTGGGCAGGCTGTAAACCAGTGCTGCGCTTATTCTTTCGCTAATGCGGCCATTTAGCGTGATCATTCCAAATGGCACCCGCGAGGTATGCTCGGCAGCATTGGGATAGCCAACGGCATTAACGGGAGGTTTTAGATTTATCTCCACACTAAGCTGCAAAGAATCCGGCAGCAGTGAGGCGGGATTCAGATTCACTCCCGATACATCGCCGAGGTGAGCTGCACCGCTATAGCCTTTGCCGGCAGCGGTTACTCCCGGATAATTGCGAGCAAAGCTATCGTAAAACGGATTCATATACTGCGGTAGCACCAAGGATAGCGTATCCGCACTTTGGGCACAAAGAAAGCTTAGCGAAACTGCAAGCATGAGGGAAAAAACTAAGCTGAGTTTCATGGGCATTCCTCCGTCTATTCTATACTAAAGGTTTGGCTTCTATCTTTGCCTACCGACACAATCTTTATGGGGACACTAATCAAATCGGCAATGGCATCCAGATAAGTTAATGCGCTTTTAGGCAGGTCATTTAAACCTTTTGCTTGGCTAAGGTCTAAATCCCAGCCTTCAAACTCGCTGTATATGGGCTGCACCTGCTCCATTTCCAGGGGGTGAGACAGAAACTGCATGGTTTCTTTTCCCTGATAGCTGTATGCAGTGCATATCTTTACTTTTTCCAAGCCACTCAGCACGTCTAAACATGTTAAAGCCATGCTGTTTATGTCGTTTATGCGGGCAGAATAGGAGGCTGCCACAGCATCGAACCAGCCAATACGGCGGGGTCTGCCGGTGGTGCTGCCAAATTCATTGCCTATAGTGCGGATTCTGTTGCCAGTTTCGTCGTGCAACTCTGTAGGGAAAGGGCCTTCGCCAACGCGAGTGCAATATGCCTTGTAAACGCCAATGATGCTATCCAGCTTGCGGCAGGAGTATCCGGTGCCAATGCCCAGAGCATCGGTCATTACCCGCGATGAGGTTACATAGGGATAGCTGCCATAAGTAAGGTCTAGCAGTGCACCTTGGGCACCCTCAAACAGGATGCGCTTGCCTTGCGCCCCAGCTTTGCTTAAAATGCTTTCCACATCGTCCACATAGGGTTCCAAAATCTCCCATGCCTTGTTCAGAGTATGCATTTGCTCGTTTAGGGCAGTGTCGCTAATGGCTAGTTGATGGTAGGCATACAAGTCTTGCAGGCGTTGACGCAGATAATCGGGATATGCCATGTCGATTATACGCAGTCCGAAACGGGCAGTTAGATCGCTATACGCGGGGCCAATGCCCCGTTTTGTGGTGCCGATTTTACTGCCAGCCAGGCGCAATTCACTTTGTTCGTCCAGCATTTTATGCAGTGGCAACACCAAACCGGCACGCTTATCTATCACAATTCTTCCGGCAAGGTGCAATCCACCCGATTCCAAAAGCGTTACTTCTTCTATCAGGGCAATGGGATCGATTACCACTCCGCTGCCAATAAGGCATTTGGCGTTGGNNAGATGCCCGATGGGATGCTGTGAAACACATATTTCCTGCCATCGGTTACGATGGTGTGACCGGCGTTGTTGCCGCCTTGGAAGCGGACTACATAATCGGCATTACCGCCTATGTAATCTACTATTTTGGCTTTGGCTTCGTCGCCCCACATACATCCTAAGACCAAGATTGAGCTCATTTAAATACTCCAGTTTGTACTTAGTTTCACTCGAAAGTATAAATCCCATTCTGTCAATGGAAATCTAACTGAGCTCACATCAGTTCGAAATTTTTCTTTGCTTCTGGCGTGGAAAAGTGGAAGGGTGCAAAAGTGAAAAACGAACTGGAGATAGGGTGCTGGAGTCCATCAGGCATTTGTAACCAGAACGTTCCATGCTTCATCCCTGCTGCTATCCCCTGTTCNNAGGAAGCAGCAGGGAAGCAGGGTTTATATCCTACGCATTATTACGCTAAAGCCGGTGTTAATCCCGCATAAATTCAGAAAACACTTGACCTAATACTCACCTTTGTGCTGTTGTGTTAATAAGAGAAATTGGCTGTGAGGTTAGCAATGCGAAGCATAGTAATAGCAGGTAACTGGAAGATGAATAAAGGCTTAGGCGAAACCAGAGAGTTCGTGAAAGCCATAGTAACCAAAACACAAAATCTGGAAATGAACAGAGCTATTCCACTAATTGCCCCTGCCTACCCCTTTTTGCAGGAAGCACTTAGAGAGAGCTTTGGTTCGGCTTTGCAGGTTAGTGCACAGGATGTGTCTTACAATGCCAGTGGTGCTTACACGGGCGAGGTGTCTGCCGAGATGCTTGCCTCGATGGGCCTAAAGTATTGCATAGTAGGCCATTCGGAGCGCAGGCAATATCATGGCGAGACTGATGCCAGCGTTAAAGCACGTATGCTAAAGCTATTTGAGTATGGCATTACCCCCATTATGTGCATTGGCGAAACCCTGGAGCAGCGCGATGCCAAGCAAACCTCAGAGATAATAATTAGCCAGTTATGCGGATGCCTCGATGCCATTGAGCTAAACAACGGCAATGAGATAATAATAGCCTACGAACCTGTTTGGGCAATTGGCACCGGTCGTACTGCCACGCCCGAACAAGCCCAGGAAGTGCATGCCCGTATCCGCAATTGGCTAAGGCAAAACTATCCAAACCCTGTAGCAGAAAACATGGCGATTCTATATGGAGGCAGTGTTAAGCCCGGCAATTTGCATGACCTGCTTGCCTGCGAAGACATAGACGGCGGTTTAATTGGCGGAGCATCGCTNNAAGCCGAAGACTTTTTGAACATGCTAATCATCGCCACAAAACTATAACATATACAAGGAGCATATAGAATGATAGATATTAAGTTTATACGCAACAACCCCGATTTGGTGCGTGAAGCCATAAAAAACAAGAACGAAAAGGCAGACATTGACGCGCTGTTGGCGATTGACGAAAGCAGGCGTAAGCTTCAGTTTGATTTTGATAATCTGAAATCCAGACAGAACAGCGTGTCCCAAACCATAGCCCGAAAAAAGAAAGCCGGAGAGAATGCC
>DIMZ01000174.1:12648-12841 GCA_002425825.1 Cloacimonetes bacterium UBA5553
TCGATGCCGAGCTGCAGGAAATGGCAGCAGTGGCAGAAGAAAACAAGCGCATTGCCGCGGACTTAACTGCGGCTAACAACGAACTGGAAGCATTGCTTTTAACCATTCCAAACATCCCTCAGCCGGAAGTGCCGGTGGGTAGGGACGAAAGTGCAAACACAATTGAGCGGGTGTGGGGAACGCAGCCGGAATA